>JADHRD010000127.1 GCA_016777585.1 Rhodospirillales bacterium
CCATTTGACAATATGTCCAGTGATGGCGAGCTAGAATATTTTACTGATGGAATAACAGAAGATATCATAACCGCAGCATCCAAATTTAGTTTTTTAAATGTTATCGCACGAAACAGTGTTTTTGTTTATAAAGGACAATCCCCGGATATCATTCAGGTAGGGAAAGATCTCAATGCTCGTTATGTGGTAGAAGGTAGTGTTCGTAAATCGGGCAATCGTGCTCGGGTTAACGTTCAGTTAATAAAAGGCGATACTGGTGGCCATCTGTGGGCCGAAAGATTCGAAAAAGAAGTTGAAGATATTTTCGACCTTCAAGACCAAATTGTTGATACTGTTTCTAAGGGCTTGAATTTGGCACTTTTGGATGCAGAGAGAAATCTGGCCATGACGATGCCGGAGGAGGAAATGGGTGCTTGGGAGCTCTCTCATCGTGCGAATTGGCATTTTTACAGGCACCAAAAAGAAGATTTTAAGGAAGCTGTTAGATTTGCAAACAAATCACTAGAGATAGATGAAAACAATCCCATTGCGTGGGCTGTAAAGGGTGTTGCCGGAGATACAAGTGATTTCTTGGGATATAGTAATGATCGATTGGATAACATCGGTTTTTTAAAGAAATCAATAGAACTAGGTCCTACGGATGCGTTGTGTCATGCTTATCTGGGACATGTTTATAATGGTAAAGGAGACCAGCAAAACGCAATTGCCTGTTATAAAAAATCAATAAGTTTAAATCCTAATTTGCAATTTGGACTGATGGGGCTTGGTTGGGTTTTGGTATTTTCTGATCAATTTTTGGAGGGTAGAGACTACCTTGAAAAAGCTATTGCTATTTCTGATAATTCGCCGATCACAGGAAGACTTTATATCGCATTATCAATGTCCTATTTTGGCGAAGAGAATAATAATGAGGCTGTGAAATGGATTAATCAGGCAGTTGTAATGAATTCACAATTTCCAGCCAAATTAATTAGAATTGTAATCCAGCATAACCTGGGTAATGACGAAGAAGTCAACGCCCTAAAGGAAAGTTTTAATAACGAATATCCTGGTGTATCGATCAAAGCTTGGTGGGATCGTTGGCCTCGAAAGGGATTTGTAATTGAAAAGTTAGGCAAAGGCTTGATCGACTTAGGGCTGCTTTAAAGTATGGATTGGTAAATGGAACGTAGACTTGCTGCAATATTGATCTCTGATGTTGTTAATTATACTAAGCTCCTTGAGGAAAATACCGAGAGTACGGTAGCTGCCTGGAGTCAAGCTCGTGACCAAATCATCGAACCAATTATTTTAAAAGTAGATGGCCGTATAGTTAAATTTACTGGTGATGGATTTCTTGCTGAGTTTAATACTGTTCAAACGGCTCTAGAGTGCGCTATCGAAATCCAGAACAAATTATCCGACAACCCATTAAAGTTTCGTATGGCCGTAAATATGGGCGATATAATTGATGATGGCAGGGACATCCATGGCGAAGGTATTAATATTGCTGCTCGACTTGAGAGTATTGCTGAGCCCGGAGGGATATGTATTTCAGGGGACGTTTTTAATCAAGTTAGAAACCGCATAAAGGCTGAATATGAAGATCTCGGACCTCAGGAGGTGAAGAATGTATCCAATCCGGTGCAAGCTTACAAAGTAAAATTTGATGTTACAGATAAAAAAAGTGGTAATGGAAAAAAAACGGTCAGCAACGCGAAACCAACTCTCGCAGTCTTGCCGTTCGATAATATGTCCAGCGACACGGAAATGGAATATTTTGTAGATGGTATCACTGAAGATATAATTACGACAGTCTCGAAACTAGAATTTTTAAATGTTATCGCTCGAAATACTGTCTTTGTTTATAAAGGACGATCCCCGGACATCATTCAGGTAGGGAAAGATCTCAACGCTCGTTATGTGGTAGAGGGTAGTGTTCGTAAATCGGGTAATCGTGCCCGTGTCAATGTTCAACTTATAAACAGCATTGATGGTGGGCATTTGTGGGCTGAAAAGTTTGATAAAGATGTTGAGGATATTTTTGATCTTCAGGATCAGATAGTAGATGAAGTTTTCAAAGGATTGCAACCCGCAATTTTGGCTGCGCAACGTAATCTTGCCTTGACAATACCAGAGGAGGATATGGGTACCTGGGAATTATCTCATCGTGCTAATTGGCATTTTCAAAAGCAAGAAAAAGAAGACTTTAAAGAAGCGATTAGATTCGCAGATATGGCGATAGAACAAGATGCCAATAATGCAATTGCTTGGGCTGTTAAAGGACTTGCAGGTGATACAAGTGATTTTCTGGGTTATACTGACGAAAATCTTGACAATATTGCTTTTTTAAAAAAAGCAATTGATCTTAACCCTCAATCAGCATTGTGCCATGCATACCTCGCACAAATTTATTCTGCGAGGGGTGAGTCAGAGAGTGCAATTGATGGTTATAAAAGGAGTTTGAAACTTAATCCTGATTTACAATTCGGACTAATGGGCATCGGCTGGGTTTTGGTGTTCTCTGACAAATATACAGAGGGCAAAGTTTATCTGGATAAAGCTATTTTTCTTTCAGATAAATCGCCAATTACGGGAAGAGTTCATATTGCTCTATCAATGGCATACTATGCAGAGGAAAACTATATTGAAGCACTAAAGAATATAAATAGAGCTGTGCAAATGAGTACTAACTTCCCAGCTAAAATGATGAGAGCTGTTATTATGAATAAAATAGGTAATGCAGGAAAAGCAGAAAGTTTAGTTAATGAGTTTAAAGAAGAATATCCAAATATTTCAGTTAAGTCTTGGTGGAATAAATGGCAGATAGGATGGCAAATGAGGCAAGATTTTGAAGCTGAATTAGTTAAGTTAGGGTTTTTATAATGGAGCGTAGATTAGCAGCGGTCCTTATTTCTGATGTCGTCGATTATACTAAGCTTATGGAGATTGATACTGAAGGAACCGTTTCGGCTTGGAGTAAGGCTAGAGATGAGTTTATTGAGCCATCAATTCTTGCCCATAAAGGCCGAGTTGTAAAATTTACGGGTGACGGCTTTCTTGCAGAATTCAAAACAGTCCAAGAAGCATTGCAATGTGCAATAGATCTACAAATTGATCTTTCTTCAAGCTCATTGAAATTTAGAATGGGTATAAACTTGGGGGATATTATTGATGATGGGAAAGACATACATGGTGAGGGAATTAATATTGCAGCTAGATTAGAGACTATAGCTCAGCCAGGAACTATATGTATTTCCGGAGATGTTTTTAATCAGGTGCGCCATAGAATAGATGTTGAATATCAAAATTTGGGGCCGCAGGAGGTAAAAAATGTTTCGGAGCCAGTAATGGCTTATATGGTAAGGGTTGAAGATAAGGCTCTAGAAAAAACTCTAGTAGATGGAGATGATAAAGAGAACCTGTCGATAGCGGTATTACCTTTTGATAATATGAGTGCAGATCCAGATCAGGAGTTTTTTACTGATGGTATTGTTGAAGACATCATTACAGAGTTATCCTTTCTAAAAAATATCAAGGTAATCGCCAGAAATTCATCATTTGCTTACAAAGGCCAATCTCCAGATATTAGAAAAGTGGGCATTGAATTAGATGTTAACCATGTTTTGGAGGGCAGTGTTCGCAAAGCTGGGAATATGGTTAGAATAACTGCGCAATTAATTGTGACTCAGGATAATAGCCACCGATGGGCAAAACGATATGATGGGAATCTTGAAAATATATTTGAATTGCAGTCAGAAATTTCTAAGAATATTGCTGAAGAATTAAATTTAGAATTTTTTGAGAGTGCTAAAATCGCTGTAGGCAATGATGCTTTGAAGAAAAAACAAGCTTTTGATATTTCGAGAAGAGGCCGTCAAGTAACTATGCCGCCAACGCCCTCAAATATGGCAAAAGCAAAAATATTTTATAATCAGGCAATTGAAATTGATCCAAATTGTGCTTTAGCTTATGCCGGCATCGGGCACGCTGAAGCGTTATTAGCTTGGTACAATCAGCCTGAAGGCGAAACCAAGAGAAGTTTATTAAAATCTGCTCGAGATTTTGCCGAAAAAGCTCAGGCTTTAGATCCTAAGCTTGCTTTGCCGTATCTAAGTAATTTAGTTATTCTAATGCAAGAGAATAGAATTTTTGAGGCTAATGAATATTCAGTTAAAGCCTTACAACATTGCCCTAATGATCCGCTAACACATCAGTGTTTGGGTATGATCTCAATTAGACTAGAGGATTACCAAAGTGCACTTCAAGCGATAAATAAAACTATCGAGTTGGATCCTCTTCATTTGCCAACTTATTTTGTTCTCTTTGTATGCCATTATGCTATGGGTGATTTTGCCAGTACTATCGATGTTGTGAAAAAGCATTTTGTTGATAGCGATATGCTGTTAGAACTGCCACCAAATGATATTTGTATTTTAATCGCAGCTCACGTCAAAGAAGGGAAAATTGAACGTGCACAAGAACTAGCAAACCTATTTAAAGCTAATTTTCCCGACTACAACTCAACCAAAATAAAAGGTGGTTTAATTTTATTACCTGAGCATATGCAGGATGATTTGCTTTTAACCGTCGAACAGGTGGGACTTAATTAATATTCAATTGGGAGTAAACTTGTTTATCAAAATTCTTCAATATAAGGGGTAACTTAGTTATGTCGATACGAAAACTGCGAACAAAACGTGATAACCAACAATGGATGCTTGATCTTGCACTTAATATGCGGGGAAGGGTTCAAAACTTTGAGCGTGATGATTTAGAAACCCCAACGCGGGCCCATAATTACCGTATGTTACCAAAACAATGGCGGTTAAAAGGGGAGCATGATGAGAGTTTAGGTCGTGAGGCTCAAAAACAAGGTTTCAATGCGACGGCTTGTGAACATTATGATCATGCAGCCGAAGCATATCGCATGGCGCAGCACCCCATTTTTTATGATGATAATCCAGTTAAAATCGACTTATACAACCGAATGAATGATGTTGTAGACCTTCGATCAGAGGTGGCACCTTATCCCGTCGAGCGAGTTGAAGTACCGTTTGACGATGGAAAAACAATTTCTTGTTTATTGCATTTGTTGCCCGATAGAAGGAAGGCTCCCTGTGTGATTTACGTTCCAGGAATGGATCAAACTAAAGAGGCATTTCCTAAAGTTACTGGTAATCCTGCGATAGCTAGAGGTATGCATATATTATCAATGGATGGTCCGGGGCAGGGTAACTCTAATATACAGAAAATTCGCGCGGTAGGGGATAATTATGAGAGGGCTGGTGCTGCAGTTATTGATTATCTCCAGTCTCGCGAGGAGATAATGTCAGATAAAATAGGTATTTACGGGGTAAGTATGGGTAGTTACTGGTCCTTAAGGTTGGCGAGTTATGATCATAGGCCGGCAGCAATTGCGAGTGGTGTTGCCTGTTTTAATCCCAACAACACTATTTTTACTCAATCCTCACCACGCTTTAAACAGCAATTTATGTATATGGCTGGAATGGAAGATGAGGATGAGTTTGATGAGATGGCTGTAAAGATGACCGTAAAAGGATATGTAGAAAAAATATTGTGTCCCACTTTATTAGTTACCGGTGAGTTCGACCCGTTATGCCCGCTTGAGGATGCAGTTGAAGTATATGGTGATATTACGGCTCGAAAAGAAATGTGGGTTGTTGAGGATCAGTTTCATCCACTTTGGGGAATTCCAAACTTAGGAAAATTAGATTGTCATCATTATATTATAGACTGGCTATCTCGAGCTTTAATCGATGAGAAGACAAATTCTGACCGAGTTGCTTATGTCAGCAATAAAGGTGCTGGTCCCTTTAGCGATTGTGAATGGTCACCACCTGTGGGTGCGGGTGAGGCTTATTTTTGATTAATCTTCTAATGAAGAAAATCTGATTTCTATTATTAATTTAGGTGGTCAGGATATAGCTGTTTTTTGATTATTTTCTGATATATGAATAACGCGTTGG
>JADHRD010000028.1 GCA_016777585.1 Rhodospirillales bacterium
TAGCATCACGAAGTGCCGCATACGACGCATCAACAATATTTGCAGAAACGCCAACTGTGGTCCACCTTTTTCCGGAAGAATCTGAACTTTCAATCATAACTCGTGTTACAGCCCCCGTCGCATCAGAAGGTGTTAATATTCGAACTTTATAATCTATCAATTTAATATCCTCTAAACTCGGATAAATTGGGAGCAAAACTTCACGTAGAGCTCTATCGAGTGCGTTTACTGGTCCATTACCTTCTCCCACGGTCATGTATATTTTACCATTAACCTGGGCCTTAATTGTAGCCTCTGATAAGGTAATCAGTTGATCTTTTGCGTTCCAGCGACGTTCATCAATTACCCTAAAACTATTTAAACGAAAATATTCTGGTATATTCTCAAGCGATTTCCTTGCCAATAATTCCAAACTAGCGTCTGCTCCATCATATGCATAACCAGCAAATTCGAGCTCCTTTACTTGCTCAACCAAACGGGAGATTTTAGGATTATTAGAATCAACCTTTAGGCCAATGCGACGAAACATTGCCAAAATATTTGATTTACCAGACTGATCCGACACAACAATATGTCGATGATTACCGACCAACTCCGGGTCTATATGTTCATAACACTTTGGGTCTTTTTCTACCGCAGAAACGTGTAAACCACCCTTGTGAGCAAAAGCTGACTCGCCAACATACGGAGCACTGCGACTAGGAGACCTATTTAAGCGTTCATCCAATGAGTGAGAAACAGTAACCAATTTTTTTAAGTTCTCTTGCGAGACCCCTGTCTCAAATCCCATTTTCAGCACTAAAGAAGGTATAATTGAGATCAGGTCTGCATTTCCACATCTCTCACCTAAGCCATTTAAAGTTCCCTGAACCTGCCGCACTCCCGCCTTAACAGCGGCTAAGGAATTAGCAACAGCATTACCCGTGTCATTGTGGCAATGAATACCCAAATACTTACCTGGAATTTTTTTTGTAACCTCGTTAACTATCTCTTCGATCTCAAACGGCAACGTGCCGCCATTCGTATCGCAAAGTACAATCCAGCGAGATCCAGCCTCGAGGGCTGCTACAAGACACTGCAAAGCATAAGAGGAATTCGCTTTGTACCCATCGAAAAAATGTTCTGCGTCAAAGATTACTTGATCAGTCCTTTGGCCAGCATGCTCAATAGAGTCGGCGATCATTTTAATGTTTTCTTCCTTCTCTATCTCAAGTGCAACTTCAACTTGAAAATCCCATGTCTTACCCACAATACAGACACATGGTGTCTCCGCGCTTAGAATCGCATTCAAACCAGGATCATTATTGGTACTGCGCCCTGGCCGCCTCGTCATTCCGAAAGCGACGAACAGTGAGTTTTTTAATTCTGGTAGATTTGAAAAAAAGGCATCATCTGTTGGGTTTGCACCTGGCCAACCCCCTTCTATGTAATCAATGCCTAACATATCTAAATCGCTTGAAATTGCGATTTTATCTGTGACGTTAAAATCAACGCCTTGTGTTTGAGCTCCATCACGAAGCGTACTATCAAAAAGATAAACTCTATTGTCGGTCATCATATTTCTCTTGCTACTTAATATAGTTGTATAATTGACGGACAATGCACAATAATAATGATAATCTCAAGAGCTTATCCTAATTACCTTTACTCATTTTTTTGAGACACTAATCGATTAAGCGTGCCTAACAAACACAATAAATAGTAAGTTTCTTGCATGGCTTTGTAACAAAAGGTATGCAAACAACCTACTTGAAAATTTATTTATTCAGCAACACTGTAATGGCTTCTTGATTAAAATGATAAAACTAGAGCGCTTTCTGCAATCTTTTGGCGGCATTAGCCGCGCATTATCGAATAAAGAATACCGGACATACTGGTTCGGGCAGATCGTTATGGTTCAAGGGTTTTGGATCTACAAAATAGCAGCAGGTTGGCTCATGTGGGAAATGACAAATTCCTCGGCGTGGCTAGGTTTCTTAGCAGCTGCATATTTTCTGCCCGTATTATTTCTGGGACCTGTTGGTGGAGCTTTAGCTGATCATTATGGTCATAAATATACTGCGATAATTATGGGGTTATTGGGTTCCTTAGTTGCGATAATGGCAGCTATTTTAACATGGACTGGAAATATTACACCTATATTCTTGTTATTACATGCAATGTTACAAGGAATAGCTTTTTCTTTTGAATTTCCTGCACGGCAGTCGTTATTACCAACTTTAGTAGGCAAAGGGGACATGCCTGCAGCCGTTGCTGTTAATTCAACTACATTCTATACAAGTAGTTTTACCGGACCAATATTCGGTGGATTACTCTTAACTATAGGATCGACCGAATTTGGAGCAGGATTAAGTTTTATCACTAACGCAATCTGCATGGCGTGGATGGTTGGAGCTTTAACTTTTTTGAAAGCACCTAAGGATCAAAATAAATATAAAAATAAAATATTTGGTATTCTAGATAATTTATCCTCTGGCTTTGTTTACAGTTACAAAGATAAAAATATCAGATTACTTATACTTTTATTGTTTACAGGTTCATTTTTCATTCGTCCCTACTTAGATTTTTTGCCGGAATTCTCTGATGAAATTTTTCAAACAGGAAAAGAGGGTTTATCTCTACTCACTGCTTTCTCAGGTATTGGTTCAATTTTTTTTGCTGTTTTCTTTGCAATTCGCGGACGGGTGGGCGGTTTAACCTTATATCTTATTTACAGTCAAATTGGGGCAATGATATTTTTTATCTTATTTGCCATCACAGAAAGTTTTGCAATAGGTTTAATTTTATTATCAGCTCTTGGAGGACTTCTCGTCTCTTCCTCTATTGCGGTTCAATCCCTAATTCAGCATTCCATCAGTGATATTTATAGGGCACGAGTTATAAGTATAGCTGTTTCGATAGCGGTTGGATCACCAGCAATTTCGGCGATGGCTATTGGATGGTTATCAAAGTACCTAGGTTTACAAAATTCACTTATTATCTCAGGCATAATAGGCATCTTAATAACGGTTTTGCTAAGCACCAAATTAATAAAAAGACAGCATGAAATAGAGAGTTAAAGTCGTTTCCACCTCGTTATACTCTTACTATCTTCTAACACTATGCCACTTTGTAAAAGCTCGTCTCTTATTTTATCAGATAAGGCAAAATTTTTATCATCACGTGCATTATTACGTGCTAGTATTAATTTATTTATCTGATCTTCGCTTAACCCAGACTTTAAATTAGAATTTTCAGATTCAAACCAATTATTAGGATCACAATTCAAAATACCCAGCAACTTGCCAGCTGCGAGTAGTTTACCTTTTAACTGAGCCTTAGCCTTTTTTGTTTCAGCTTTATTTAAATCTTTAGATAATTCATGCAAAACCTTTATCGCTTCTGGAGTATTTATGTCATCTAATAAAGCTGTCATAAACTCTTCGGATAATTCATCAATAAACTGAGGTAAATCATTCACCTGGCGTAACGCTCCGTAAAAACTGTCCAAGCTACTTTTAGCTTGAGCAAGTCCATTGGAAGTCCAGTTCAAAGGCTGTCTGTAATGTGTCATTAACATGCACAGCCTTATCGTTTCGCCATGGTAACTATCCAACAAGTCTCGAACGGTAATAAAATTACCTAAGCTCTTTGACATTTTTTCGCCATCGACCATTAAATACCCATTGTGCATCCATATTTGAGCAAAAGTATCCTCTCCATTTGCGCAACAACTTTGGGCTATTTCGTTCTCATGATGCGGAAAAATTAAATCCTGGCCTCCACCGTGAATATCGAATGTAATACCTAGATATTCATTCGACATCGCCGAACACTCAATATGCCAACCTGGACGCCCTCTTCCCCATGGGCTATCCCATCCAGGCTGATCGGAACTACTAGGTTTCCATAAAATAAAATCGGCGGGATCTCTTTTGTAGGGAGCCACTTCAACGCGAGCACCCACTATCAATTCTTCACGATTAAGCCTTGATAGGCGGCCATAATTTGCCATTGAAGGCACATGAAAACATACATGTCCCTGCTCCTGATAGGCGTTACCAGTTAAAATTAGTTTTTCAATCATTTTTATCATTTGTGGAATATGATCAGTAGCCTGCGGCTCTATTGATGGTTCCAGATTACCTAAAACTTTCATATCACTTTGAAATGCTCTAATTGTGCGTGATGTTATGACATTAATATCTTCTCCACTATCTTGCTGGGCAGCGATAATTTTATCATCAACATCTGTAATATTCCGCACATAATTAACTTTTCCTGTCCCATAAATTTGCCTCAATAACCTGAACAAAACATCAAAAATGATTACTGGTCGAGCATTCCCTATATGAGCATAATCGTAAACGGTTGGGCCACAAACGTACATTCCTACAGCACCTTCGTTGATAGGTTTGAAAGCATGCTTTTCTCTGGTTTTAGTGTTATAAAGTTTAAGGACCGTCATATTTTCTACATATTTCTTCTGAGTTTTAAAATATTTAAATAAATTCTCTTTGCAGTCTAAAATTCAAGAACTACTTCTCTCCAAGACGCGAAACAATATTTGTAAATCCGTTGGTTATTGGATACCTCCGATCCCGACCAAAGGCTCGAGATGAGATTTTAACACCCGGGGGTGCTTGGCGGCGCTTATACTCAGCTCTATCCAGCATCTGCCAAACCTTCCTAACGATATCTTTATTATGACCTTCAGAAACAACGTCATCAATTGATGCTTCACCCTCGATTAAACGTTTTAAAATATCATCTAATAAATCATAAGCTGGCAAACTATCTTCATCAAATTGATCTGGTTTTAATTCTGCAGATGGTTTCTTTGTTATAACCCGATTTGGAATTACCAATCCTTTTGGTCCATAGAAACTCGAAACGTGGTTGTTATTGCGCCATCGAGATACAGCAAACACCGTAGTTTTATATATATCCTTTAAAACTGAATAACCGCCGCACATATCTCCATAAAGAGTGGCATAACCAACAGACATCTCGGATTTATTACCCGTAGTTAACGGCATGAACCCTAATTTATTGGAAATAGCCATAATGATAAGCCCTCGAGTTCGTGCTTGAATATTTTCTTCAGTGGCATCAGTCTCTTTATCATAAAATATGGGCTCTAGCAGTTTGTCGAACGCCTCCATAGCAAGATTGATAGGAATTGTATCATAAACTATGCCAAGAGCACTGGCTTGCTCGGCAGCATCTTCCAAGCTTTCCTCAGAAGTATAAGGCGATGGCATCATTACACAATGAACCCTGTCAGCGCCGATTGCATCAACGGCGACTGCAGCGGATAGGCTGGAATCAATTCCACCAGACAAACCAATAATTATACCGGAGAAACCGTTCTTATTTACATAGTCTCTTAGTCCTAAAACAATAGCCTGATAAACCGCCTTCAAGCTTCCATCCATATTCTGACTTGCCTTTTCAACACTTTTGGTTGAGCAAGACCAATGTGTTTCTGACTTGAGCCATTTCGTTGTAATATGAGCAGAATCGAACGGTGGCATTTGCACTTGAAGCTGCAAATCATCATTTAACACAAAAGATCCTCCATCAAAAACTAACTCATCTTGACCGCCAACCAGGTTAACATAGATAAGAGGTAACTTTGCCTCTTTAACACGAGCAACAGCATGGTTAAGGCGCTTATCTGGTTTATCAAGTTCAAAAGGTGACCCGTTTATAACGATCAAAATCTCGGCCCCAGACTCGTCCAGACACTCAGTCACGTCGGAGCTCCACATATCTTCGCAAATCATCAACCCTAGTAGTTTACCTCTAAATGAGACAGGGCCGGGCATGGGTCCTAAATCAAAAACCCGATTCTCATCAAATACTCCATAATTAGGTAAAAGATGTTTGTACCTTATTGCTGATATTTTACCTTCGTCTAATAACAATAATGCATTATATACTTTCTCGTTCTCACGCCACGGCGCTCCAATAATTATAGCTGGGCCGCCATCATTGGTCTCTTTAGCCAACAATAAAACTTGTTTCTCAATGTACTCCAGAAATATCGATTTTCGAACCAAATCCTCAGGTGGATAACCACAAATACATAATTCCCCCAAAACAAGCAGATCTGCTTGATCACGTTCAGCTTTTTTTCGAGCGTCTTTAATTAAACTAATATTTCCATCAATATCGCCTACGATGGGATTAATTTGCGCTAGGGAAATGATAATTTGATCGGTCATCGCATTTATTAACTCGTTTTTTCGTAACCTTTGTACGGTAGAATTATAAGATGGTATTATTCCAGTCAATACTCAGGTTAATAACCGTATTTATGACTAGAGCGAGGGTAAGAAGGGTTACCGGTTATTCAGTACTTTCTTCATTACACTTCTTTTAGTCTTATCACGATCCGCTTTTAGTCGATCAGCGAAAACAAAAGCTAGCTCCAAAGCCTGTTTGGCGTTCAAACGAGGGTCACAATGTGTATGATAACGACTAGACAAGTCATCTTCAGTTATTGCTTGGGCCCCTCCAACACATTCAGTAACATCTTGTCCTGTTAATTCAAAATGCACTCCTCCCGGGTGAGTGCCCTCAGCATGATGCACATTAAAGAACCCCGCAACTTCCCTCATAATTTCATTAAAATGTCTTGTTTTGTAGCCACTACTCGCTTTCACCGTATTACCATGCATTGGGTCACATGACCAAACGACATGTCGTCCCTCTTCCTTAACTTTACGAACAAGTGCTGGTAACACTTGTTCTATCTTATCAGCTCCCATTCTCGAAATTAATGTTAATCTACCAGGTTCGTTGTCCGCATTAAGAAAATCAATTAATTTGATTAAATACTCAGGATCGGTCGTAGGCCCAACTTTTACACCTATCGGATTTGCAACTCCTCTAAGAAATTCCAGATGTGCTCCATCTAATTGTCTTGTTCTCTCTCCAATCCAAAGCATATGAGCAGATGTATCATACCAATCACCGGTTAATGAATCTATCCGAGTCATAGCTTCCTCGTAACTCAGCAACAATGCTTCATGAGATGTATAAAAATCAGTTTCTTTTAACTGAGGTGCCGTCTCCGAAGTTAAACCACACGCCGCCATAAAATTAAGAGACTCGTCTAAGCGTTCCGCGATATCTTTATACCGATCTCCTATGGCATCGTCAGATACAAAACCCATGTTCCATTGATGAACTCGATGTAGGTCTGCAAATCCACCTTGGGCGAAAGCTCTCAATAAATTTAAGGTGGAAGCAGATTGATTATATGCCTGCAACATTCTCTCTGGGTCAGGTGCCCTAGTATCCGAGCTAAACTCAGTCCCATTAATTATATCGCCACGATAATTTGGCAATTCCACCCCATCTATCGTTTCAGTGTCACCGGACCTTGGCTTAGCAAATTGGCCAGCTAGCCGCCCAACTTTTACAACAGGGCACGATGCGCCAAACGTCAAAACAACAGCCATCTGCAATAATACCTTAAAAGTATCTCTAATATTATCTGGATGAAATTCCTGAAAGCTCTCTGCACAGTCTCCGCCTTGAAGAAGAAAGGCCTCTCCAAGTGCCGCTTTGGCTAATTGCCTTTTAAGTGCACGTGCCTCACCAGCAAATACTAGGGGAGGATAATTTGATAGTATTTTTTCAGTAATCTGCAATTTATCCATATCAGGATATTCTGGAACCTGAAGTATAGGTTTGCTTCTCCAACTTTTTGGTGTCCATTTTTCAGCCATACTCTTTACTCTTTGTTTTGTTACCTAGATACTATCTAAAATTGGCGCTTTCTATAAACCTTTATACTATTAAACTCCAGCTTAAAAAGGGAATTTTAAATAATGAAAGTTGTAAACATAAAATCATTCGGTGGATCTGATGTTTTACAAGTTCAAGAGATGCCCAAACCTGAACCTAAACCTGAAGAAGTTTTAATTGAAGTTTATGCTGCAAGTGTAAACCCAGCGGATTGCAAAATGCGCGAGGGCGCATACCCAGTTTCCTCTGATTTTTCTTTTCCTTGCTCTATCGGACGAGACTTTTCAGGCGTCGTTGCTAAATGTGGTACGAAAGTAGACAACATTAAAATTGGTGATGCTATTTTTGGAGTATTACCGCGAGGCGTAGAAGGAACTTATCAAGAATATCTCACGATAGACCAGAATTTAGTTGTCACAAAGCCAAAAAATTTATCCCATGTTGAAGCCGCAGCACTAGCTTTAACTGGACTGACATCTTTGGTCTCGATTGAAGAGAGCTTAAAATTAAAATCCAATGAACGTATTTTAATTCATGGTGGTGCTGGCGGCGTGGGTAGTTTCTCTGTGCAATTGGCACGCCACATTGGATCCGAAGTTATAACTACAGCAAGCCAAGTTAATCACGAATATCTTCTTGATTTAGGAGCCAACCAAGTGATTGACTACAACAAGTATGATTTTACTAAAATTTTGAAGAATATTGATGTTGTTTTTGATTTAATCGGAGGAGATGTTCACACAAGATCATGGAAAGTTTTAAAACCCAATGGCAAAATTGCGTATATAGCCCCATTATCAAATAAATCCAATTCTCCTCCATCTGGTATACAGTCGATGCGACCCGATGTTCAGCGTGATAAAAAATATTTATTAAAAATTCTTAATTTGTTTGAAATTGGAGCAGTGCGGGTTCCTCAAATTGAGACATATCCTTTTGCTCTTGTGAAAAAAGCGCACGATCTTGTTGATACTCAACACGTAAGAGGAAAGGTAGTATTAAAAATTAAATAATATTTTTATTAGTTGGACCTTTTGGAGCGCATGGTAACAAATTCTTCAGCGGATGAGGGATGTATTCCTGTTGTAGCGTCAAATTGTCCTTTTTTGGCTCCACATTTAATTGCAATAGCAATACCTTGAATAATTTCTGGGGCATCAATGCCCATCATGTGACAACCAAGAACAACATCAGTTTTTGAGTCAACCACAAGCTTCATAAATGTTCTTTCATCCCGACCAGAGATTGTGTGAACTAGCGGTTTAAAATTTGATTCATAAACGTCAATATATTCAAATTGTTCTTTGGCTTCTTCTTCAGTAAGGCCCACCACTGCAATTGGTGGCGTAGAAAAAACAGCCGAAGGAACATTTGAATAATCAACAAATTGTTTATTTTTGTTAAACAACATATCAGCCAATGCATGGCCCTCTTGAATAGCAACTGGAGTTAGCTGTATTCTATCCGTTACATCACCGACGGCATAAATATTTGATCGAGAAGTTCTATTGCACTTATCGACCACTATCGAGCCATCTTTTTTTAATTCTACACCAGCTTTCTCTAAACCAAGTCCCTTAGTATTTGCAGCTCGACCTGTTGCATACATAATACAATCTGTCTCCATTACAGAACCACTATTAAGCGTTACTAAAAGATTTTGACCTGACTTTTTAATTTCAGTAACTTCAGTTTTAGCCAATATTTTGATGTCACGCTTTCGCATTTCTTCTGATAGTGATTTTCTGATATCATTATCAAAACCTCGCAAGACTTCTTCACCGCGAATAATTTCAGTTACAGACGATCCAAAACCAGAAAAAATTCCAGCAAACTCAACTGCAATATACCCACCACCCACGATCACGACTTTTTTAGGCAGAATAGGCAATTCTAGGGCCTCATTAGAAGTTATTGCGTGTTCTATGCCCGGAATACTGGGTAAATTAGGCCAACCACCAACTGCAATCAAAATATTTTCGGTAGTTAATCTTTCTCCTCCAACTTCGACGGTATGATCATCAATTACAACTGCCCGACCTTGTTTTAAATAGACGTTATTATCTTTTAAAATATTAAGATAAATCCCATTTAAACGGTCTAATTCAGAATTTTTATTTCTTATAAGTGTTTGCCAATCATGATGAGCCCCTCCAATAGTCCACCCATAATTTACTGCATCTTCCATGTGATCTGCATAATGGGCTCCAAATATTAGTAATTTTTTGGGGATGCAGCCGCGAAGAACGCAAGTTCCACCCACCCTGTCTTCTTCACAAACAGCTACCTTAGCGCCATAACCACCCGCCAATCTAGAAGCGCGCACTCCGCCCGAACCAGCACCTAGAGTAATTAAATCATATTCATAATCTGCCATATCTTAATTTCACTCGCCTATAGTTTTGTGTTAACGATAGTATGGACCTAAAGAAAGTTCTAAGTTTAAGCTCTGATTATTTAAAGAGCCGAAACATTAAGGTGTTGGAGGTTGCCTGGAATATTTAAACTTATTATTGACCCAAATTCCTTCTTCAATTTTACCATTTCTATAAGTTTGTTTTCCTTGGCCGTTTTTACGATCATTTTTCCACTCGCCAAAGTACTTATTGCCTGAAAATCTTGATTTTACTCCCCAAGTAAACGTGCCGAGCCCATTCTTTCTTCCTTTATGGAAACGTCCAACGTAAACGTTTCCGTTACTATAGGAATATTTACCCAAGCCATTAGGCCTCATATTTTCCCACTCTCCATGATATACATCGCCTGCAAATCTCGACTTTGAACCAAATATATACTTACCCTTGCCGCTATACTTATCATGCTCGTACTCACCTTCGTAAACATCGCCAGAGAATTTCGACCTGGACCCAAACATATATTTACCAATTCCATGCTTTTTTCCATTTAGAAACCAGCCAGTATAACTGTCGCCATTTGCGTATTTATACGAACCCCTTCCAGTTTTTTTACCATTTACAAATTGCCCTAAATAAGTGTCACCAGAAAATTGTGAGCCTGAGCCCCACTTATATTTCCCTCTACCATGAGGTTTACCATCTTTTATCTCACCAACATAGGTGGTACCATTTATCGAAATATATTTTCCTTTAACGTTGGGTTTTCCGCCAATCCATTGGCCATCGTATTTATCACCAGCTGAGTCCGTATTCGGTCCAAAAGTGAAGACTCCGTAACCATTAAACTTACCATCTTTATACCCACCAACGTACGTTGAACCAGCTAATATCGATTTTGGACCATAAACGAATTCACCTTTACCATGAGGCTTATCATTTAATACTGTCCCTTTATAAATGTCTCCACTTCCACTAGTATACCTCCCACTACCTTCCTTTCTACCTAATACCCAGTCGCCTTGGTACTTATCTCCGGAGTATTTTGATCGTGGGCCAAAAGTATACACACCAATGCCGTTTTTTAGCCCACGCTTAAGTTGGCCAACATATGTGCTTCCTATTAATTCATTCTGCGCCAGATGATAGTAAGTGCCGCGACCATCAAAAAGTCCATCACGCCACTCTCCAATATACTTATCTCCCTTAAATTTAGTCTCTGCACCATAAAAATATGTGCCTACTCCATGAAACCTTCCCTGTTTCCACTCTCCTTCATACCGATCCCCTTTGAATTTATTATTAGCTCGGTAATAAAATATTCCGAGACCATTAAATAGCCCATTTTTCCATTCGCCCTCATAACGATCGCCAGTTACCGGGGAAACTTTAAAGATTCGTATGCCATAGCAATCAGTCCAAGTACGCTTATTATATTCTTTGGGACAGTCGGGTAAGTAACTTTTAAAAACTTTTTTCTCGGATTTACTCTCTAAGCCTAAATTAACCTGTCCCAAATCTAGCTTAGATGAATTTATCTTGACCGTGTTTCCACAACCCGAGAGCAACAAGAACGTTATGCTTAGTAAAAATAAATTTCTCAACATTTTATTTATAATAAAAGTTCTATAGAGCATATGACTTACAAACCATTCCACAAACAAAACACATATTTTACGCAATCAGATCTTATTAAAGTAACCTTTTCAATACTTACCTGTGCATTAAGCACAAAAAAAAGGCAGAAATAAACCCCAACACATGCTTTTTTTATCTAGAAAACTTTGATAGATTCAGTAATGGTCATAAAAAGTGAAAATTCTAGATGTCATTTATTTTTATCAAACAGCTAAAACTCTCTACTCGTATAATTATTACACTTTCAACGATAGCTTCTGCAATTTTTGTAGTACAAACCGCGTATA
Organism: Rhodospirillales bacterium; assembly: GCA_016777585.1. Lineage (GTDB taxonomy): Bacteria > Pseudomonadota > Alphaproteobacteria > Rhodospirillales > UBA2165 > TMED23. Next base: position 12,020 of record JADHRD010000028.1, read on the forward strand.
ATCTGCATCACAACAATGAAGAGAGATTGAACTCATTAAACCTCAGAGCAACTCTTTTAGCGGCTTCTCAGGCAGATGCTTTGGCTGGCTTAATTTGGGACTACGACCAAAAAAGAGCACGCGGCAATTTAATCGGCATCACACAGGATCCCGAAGTTATTGACGCAGAAATTATTGACGATACGGGCCAAGTATTTGCTAATTTCTCCATGCTAAAATTATCCGATGCAAGAAGGGAAAAAATAAAAAAACAAGATGCTAAGTCGATTATCAAGGTAAAACAAAAGATTGTTTTTATTACGGAGGAAGGGAAAAAAAGAAACCTTGGTCATATTACAATATTCATGACAACCGACAGAATTACCTCAGCTTTCTGGAACGACTTAATCTCATCTGCATTTATCGCCTTAATTATTCTGACTATCATAATAATTGGCTTATCATTAACAATAAGATCTTTCACAAAACCTATTATGATGATGAGTTCAATTATGCGTCAAAGATTAATTGGAGATTATTCTGGTGATGTAGACGACCAATACATGGAGCGAGAAGATGAAATAGGAGATATTGCTAAGTCGATCGAAGCAGATCAAAAAAATAGGCGAGATGAACTTAAACTTCTCGAGACCACCAGAGCTATAGCAACCGAATTAAATCTAGATAATCTCCTAGCCCAAATTATAAGAGCCTCTACAGAACTACTAGATGCAGAGCGCAGCACACTTTATCTTTTTGATGCGGAGAGCGACACTTTATGGACCCGCGTAGCCGAAGGCATTGGGGACCATGTAATTAGATTAAAATCTAATGAGGGAATCGCAGGTAGTGTATTTCAAACCGGCAAAGCTGAAATTGTTCTTGATCCTTCATCTGATGATCGCTGGGAGCAACAAATTTCAGAAGATCTTGGATTTAATGTAAAAAATATACTCAGCATGCCTATTACAAATAAATCTGGGCAAAAAATTGGTGTGACACAGGTTTTAAACAAAAAAAATGGAGCGTTTTCGGACCACGACATCGAGAGAATGGCCTCTTTAAATGCCCAAACAAGCGCAGCTATTGAAAATGCTCAATTATTTGAGAGTGTCCTTAAAATGAGAAATTATAATGAGAGTATTTTAGGCAGTTTAACCAATGGCGTGATATCATTAGATAGAGACTTTAAAATTCAAAAAATTAACGCCGCGGCCCAAGAAATTATGGATTTATCACAAATCTCGGGAGCAGAAAAAACATTTGAAGAAATTATTGGGAATAAGAATATCTGGATAACCGAGTTGTTAACCAACGTCGTTAGCTCTGGAAAAGCCAAACAGATAATGGATAATGTTCTTAATTTATCATCAGGAGGTAAAATTGAAGTTAACTTAGTCATAACTCCCCTCCAAAGCATAGAAGACAGTGATGGTGGATACCTAATTATATTTGAAGATATTAGTGAGGAAAAGCGGGTACGTGGAGCGATGTCAAGATATGTCTCTCCAAAAATTGTTGATCAATTATTAGAGTCTGATGGAGATAAGTTAGAAGGCACATCCCAAGTAGCAACTATTCTTTTCACAGATATTCGAAGTTTCACGAGCATATCTGAATCGATAGGGGCAAAACAAACAGTTGCAATGCTTAATGAATATTTCTCAGAAATGGTGGATATGATACAGAAAAATGATGGGATACTTGATAAGTTTATTGGCGATGCAATCATGGCAGCATTTGGGGTGCCGTTTACATCCGAAGAAGATGCAAATAACTCGGTTAAGGCCGTTTATGAAATGTCGTCAGCGATGAAAATACTCAACTCCAAACGGGAAGCAAGGGGGGATATCCCAATTCGAATGGGAATGGGAATTAATACGGGTGAGGTGGTAGTTGGGAATATTGGATCATCTAAACGCATGAATTACACGGTTATAGGTGATGCCGTAAATCTTGCAGCCAGATTAGAGGGTGCCACAAAATTTTATAAAACAGATATTCTGATTAGCGAATTTACGTTCAACCTTTTGGGTTTTGAGGAGAAAAAACTTTTCCGCTCAGCTGATCTACTCAGGGTTAAAGGCAAATCTGACCCAGTTAAGATTTTTGAGGCACTTCCGAAGGATAGTCCAAAGATTAAGTTTCTGGATGTTTGGGAAACGGGCATTTCAGCCTTCAAAAATCAAGCTTGGGAGGAAGCAAAGAAAATATTTTTAGAATTCGAGAGCGCTTCATCAACTGACAATTCGGTTAATGTTCATAAACAAGCGGGTGATCCTCTAGTTTCTATTTATGTTGATAGAATAAATAATTATATAAAGAGCCCACCGCCTGATAATTGGGATGGTGTGTTTATTATGAATACAAAATAAACACCATGTTCAATTATACCCCCTATATCCCCAAAGTTTCATTTAAGCTCATTATTTTAGTCGTTATATATTTTTGTTTTCTAACAAATGTGCAGGCAAAAAATACAAAAGTACTATTTATTAATCCTGGTAAAACTGGCGGTACTTTCTGGACAATGGTAAGTAACTTTATGGAAGCAGTCGCATATGACTTAAACATACAGCTTAATATTAAGTATGCCGAACGTGACATGTTCAAGATGCTAAAAATTGCTGAGAATGCAATAAAGAGCAATCACAAACCTGATTATACTGTAATCGTAAATGAAAAAAATACTGGGGGTCGATTACTAAAAATACTTGCTCCTCACACTAATGTTATATTCATTAACAACGCTTTGGGTGATAGAGAAGAATCTCAATTTCGGGCCTCTTCGAAATTTGGGTATAAATTAATCTCTTCCTTGACACCAGATCACTTTCAAGCTGGCAAAGATATTGCTAATCACATTATTACTGCGGCGCGCAACCAAAATAAAACAGGCAAGATTGGTATAATTGCTATTGGAGGAAATAAAAGAACGCCAGCCTCAATTCTGAGAGTTAATGGCCTTAAATCTTACAGTTCTTCTTCTCCCAATATCAAAATTTATCAAACAATTTATAGTCAATGGCGTAGAGATAATGCCGAAGCTCAAATTACCGGCTTATTACGTAGATGGCCAAATGTGAGAGGAATATGGGCTGCCAATGACGATATGGCTCTCGGTGCTATAGATGCATTAGACAAAACACAGCTTAAACCGGGCGTAGATGTATTTGTTGGAGGCCTAAATTGTTCTAAAGAGGGATTAAAAAATGTTCTATCCAGAAAGATGATCACGACAGTTGGCGGTCATTTTATGCTAGGAGGCTGGTCATTAGTGTTAATAAAAGACCACTCAAAAGGACTATTTGTACCCCCGAAATTGATGATACCAATGATGGCGATTAACCAAAAAAATATTGAAACCTGGAACTCAAAATTTGAGAAGCAAAACTGGGGCCAAATAGATTTTTCGACCTTTACCAGGCATACAAATAAAAATAAAGTCTATGATTTTTCATTATCCTCTATTCTTAAATAAATCAAAAACTTACCGAAATACCGAGCACTCTAATATCTGATTAAATTTTTTAAGCAACATATTCTCTCAATGAATCTAAAAATTTATAACAACTCTCCTGCTTGTGTTTTATATTTTTCATATCATTTTAATCTTAAGAATTTTTGATTGTAACTCTATTTCTAGAATAAATTAACTAATAAAATTATCTCAGCACTATGCATTTTAAAATGCTTTAACAACTGCTATAGGTGTTGTTAATAGTGGTCGATCTATGCAATTTAGCCAATTTAATATGAAAGGTATAATCCATTGAAAATTACCATGTTAGGAACTGGTGCAGCTTTCCCTGATCCAGATAGAGCTCAGTCTGGTATACTTGTGACACTCAATAATGGTGCAACATATTTATTCGATTGTGGAGCTGGAACCACTCATAATATGGTGAGAGCTAATACAAATCCAGCCGATGTAACTGCAGTTTTTTTAACACATCTTCATCATGATCATATCTGCGATTTTCCTCTCTTCGCAATAACAGGTTGGATGTGGGATAGAAAAATGCCCCCCATAGTTTTAGGTCCAAAAGGCACTAAAAATTTTTGTAATCATCTTTTTGAAGGTGGAGCCTTCGATGCAGATTTCCGAGCGCGCGGGGATTACCCATTAAGACAAAAAAATTTAAACGCGATTCGACCAGATGTTCGCGAAGTTTCGCCAGGTCTTGCTTACGAAGATGAAAATGTGAAAATTTATTGTGATTATGTTGAACACATTCCTCGTGAAATATCAGAATGCTATGGAATTCGTTTTGAGGCTGAGGGAAAAGTTATAGCTTTCTCAGGAGATACTAAGCCATGTGAAAATATGATTAAACTTGCTATGGATGTTGATATTTTATTTCATGAATGCACATTTCCTGAGTCATTTATTGAATTTAGGCGTCTCTCCGGAGTAGGAACGCACGCCCATACTTCACCACGTGAACTCGGAGAGATAGCGGCGAAAGCAAAAGTAAAAAAATTGGTCGCTACCCACTTCGGCCATTTTGAGAGTACAAATCAAGTAATAAAAAATGCGGCAAAAAATCATATGCCAGTAAATGAAATGGGGCCGCACGTTATGGATGAGGTTGTAAAGGATATTAAGAATAATTATGACGGCCCTTTACAAATTGCTTATGACTTACTCCGAATAGATATTTAATACCCTGTTTAAAAATAACGAGTGCCACACAAAATATGATTGAAAAAAATATCCGTATTTTCTAGGCCCTTCAAATATTGGATATGTCAAACTTTCTAACAAAGCCATTGTCTCGCCGATGACCCGGGTGAGTGCCACGGCAGACGGAATTCCGACTGAAATAATGCGAGACTATTATGAAGCATTTGCAAGAGGAAAGTGGGGTTTAATTTTTACAGAGGGTACATATATCAATGAAAGTGAGTTACAAGGCTGTACGAACCGAACAAGTGTTGCTAACGATAAACATGTTAGCGAGTGGTCTAAAATCGTCGATATAGTTCATAAGCGTAATACCCCTATATTTCAAAAATTGATACATGCTGGCGCCCTAATTTAAGAAAATCATTATGGCCGAAAAGCAATTGCACCCTCTGCTGTTGACCAAATGGAAAAAATGTTGCCCTACTATTTTGGGAAAGGCGTGTTCTCAGTTCCAAGAGAAATTACTAAAGAAGAAATAAGAAATACCGCTACAGACTTTTCAAATACAGCTTTAAGATCCATAGAATCCGGTTTCGATGGAGTTGAAATTCGCGGAGCGAAAGGCTATTTACTGGATTAGTTGTTAACAGATTTCGCAAATGTAAGAGAAGATGAGTATGGTGGAACTATTCAGAACCATATACGGCGTCATTGCGAAGTTTTAGAGAGTGCTTTGGAGGTAGTTGGTGTCAAAATTAAGTTTTCATACTGTATCTTAAAATTTTTCTATATTTTCACAAGACAATCCAGTTCGGCTTTATTCCTATTTTTTCAAAGAACTTTTCTAAATTCTTCACCGAAAGTTCAACCGTGCGATCATTGACAAGAGGATGCACATAGATCTTTGAACATGACTGCAATTTTATATCTATAAATAATATAACACCCTTATTCGCTCCATTAATCATTGATAATGGAGAAACAGAACCAGGACGAACACCAAGATGCTCCATTAGACGTTGCTCTGAACCAAAAGACAGGTGACTTGTTCCAATCGTTAATTTTAACTTTTTTAGGTCGATAATCCTATCTTGTTGAGCCACAAGTAATACATTTTTTTTCTTACGATCCCTAAGATAGAGATTTTTTACGTGGCAACCACCACTTTCAGATTTTAAAAAACTTCCTTGTATTTCTCTCGATTGATTAACCGTTTTAACGGGGGTGTGGTAATGTAAATCATATTCAATATTCCATTTATCCATTATTTCTAGTAAACGATCCGATGATAATGGAAGACTATCTTGAAAACGACTAGAACCATCAATTATGATATCATCGGTATATTTTTTTATCATCTCATACTCGGATTTATTTAATGGTAAAAAATGAAAACAGTTCGACCGTTAAAATATAAAATACCATCGCTGTCATAATCTAAAAAAAACAATAATTAAGTATTGTAAGTTAACAATCTAAATAAATTTAAAATTATAGCACACTCTTATGTTAATATTTAGCTGTTAATTATTGCAAAACCAATTAATTTTGAATAAATAAATTTTAATAAAAAAGAAGATTAGATAATTTTTTGGAGGTTACTTTATGGACGAAAAACAAACTTGGGTTACAAATATTAATCACGATGCAAATAAAGATAGTGCTGTACAATCTATATTACGTAAAAAATATAAAGCGGGACCACCCAAAGAAGTGCCGAATAATTTCGGTGGCATTACTTCAGTTAAAGAACTTGAGGAAATGAAAATAATTGGACTTTATAGGGATATCTAAAATAAAAATTTATATTTTCATCTACATTATCAAAGCAAACGTAATTAATACAATTACGGAGTAGAAAAATGGATACTAATGAACCAATTATTGTTAACGATGACACAGTCGTCATAAATAATAAAAATACTACAATTGGATATGCACATTTTAATAAGGAGACAAACACGATTGAATACATATTTGTTCACCCAATGTTTAGGCGTTCGGGTATAGGCGCGAAATTGATAATTACAGCTGAAAAATTTGTTGGTAGGATTCTAAAGCCAGCAAAACCAATAAGTCCCATGGGTCAAAATTTTTTTAGGTCGCTCAAATATCAGGATAGGCGGATATTAAGTTAGAGTATGCGTCAGAAGAAATTTAGACAATTAACTTATTGATACGAAAAGTTTTTCAACGTTAACACTTAATCTCCAGCAACTAATTTTTGGGACACACTAACATACCCTGTTCTCCAAAAAATTGTGCTGGAGCAAAGCCAGTGAAATACTTTATCTCTCGATTCTCTGACCGGGCAAATTCGATAAGCCCTTGCTCACAAACCCTCATTTCTGTATTTGGATTTGAAGGGTGCATATCTTTATCAGAGTTGTCTAAATAAATCCAAGTGGAATCTTTTGCAACTTTGGTTGCATAATCAACACAAATATCTCTTCGGATTCCATCTATAATTATTAGATCTGGTGAAAGAGTCTTTATTTCTTGACTAATTGATTCTCCATCCCATTTTATTACGTTTGCATTAAAACAACCTGCTCTCAGTAGATTTTGTTTTACCTTTACAAACCATTTTTCTGAAGTCTCGTGACTTATAATTTTCTGACATCGTTTTGCATACCAATGCGTAGACTGACCACTTCCAAACTCAACAATTAACATATTATTATCTATTATTGAATCTAGGACTTTTTTTGCCCCATAAACAATGCACGGAGAAGAAGGGTAGTAATTAAATAATTTCTTTAAAATCGCCTGAGAGATTATAATTGGTATGCGGAGAATTTCACTTAAAGGTGCAATGTTATCTTTTTCGTCATGCAATCGCGACTTCCTGTAAAGTACCATTGCAACCAACTCCTTTTAATTTATGCATATTGGATTTTTTTACATTAAAGTTGATTTACGTTAAATTACAACTCACTATTTCTTCATACTGCCTATATTAATGATAAAACAAAACTTTCCCGGTTTTCCAATCTTAAAACTTTATAAATATGGTAAAAAATTTGATTTCCAACAGATCTGATGAATTCATCAATATTCATATATAAAAATTATTAAAATAAGAACTAGAACACTTTAAAATACTTTTGATGATTTTTACATCCTTCAGTTTATTTGTTACAAAACTATAACTTTAGGTAAGAACCATATGATCTTTATTACATAGACAACCTACCAATAATTCTCTTTCTTCTTTTTGGACTATAGTCACGCCACTCTTTAATTTCCTTTCGAGTTCGTTTACATCCTATGCATATTCCGTCTAGGTCCAAACGGCACACTGTTATACACGGGCTAATTATCTCTTTTTTCATATTCAACTTAGATCTCATTTCCAAATATTATTCACTCTTATCAGATCAGTATAGGAACTTTATTTATTAATCCCAAACTGCAAGTGATTAAAGTATTTTTAGGGTTCATTATACAAAAGCATTTTATGTTTAATTATTCTTATACTCAAAGGAAACTTGCCGATCAAAAAACATACAAAACCGATTATTTAAAATACTAAAGCTTAAGTAAATAAATTGACAAATACTTTCCATCAAAGTGCAGGAAGCCCAGCAGAAGTCACTATTACTTTATAGATTTCAACGAATAAACCCAATTCAACAATCGCATTTCTAATAATCTTTTTATATCAGTTTAGAATTTTTCTATTAGGGAAATGGCTCTTTATAAAAATTCACCAGAACCACTCCAACAATAATTAAAAATAAACCAATAATTGACTGCCAATTTAAGGTCTGTTTATAGAAAAAGTAGCTAAAGAGTGCTATTGAGAATACACCCATTCCAGCCCAAGTTGCATAAATTAATGCTAATGATAATTTTTGAGATAAAAATGATAGCAAATAAAAAGATAGGCCGTATGAGACAAGCAAAACAGTACTTGGCAATACTTTTGTAAAATTCTGAGATACTGGTAATAGCATTGTTCCAAAAACTTCAAATGCTATTGCAGCAATGAGGACCAGGTATAAATTCATTATATAATTAAGAAGTATTCCTAAATATTTAATAATAATTAATTAGAGAGTTTCATTCGAGTCTAGCCAATAAAATAATTATGGTCATTAGCATGTAGGCTCACTCGAATTTCGTTTTTACCTTTAATCAAAAGTTCGCCAGATAAATGGAAGTAAGGCGAATATTGTCTTATTTTTTACCATTAATATAAATATACGCATGTCCTTCATATAAGACCATTTCTTTGATTAACCCTTTGAGGAGCAAACGTGAAATGCCGCGTTATAACCGTTAAATTAACACCATCCATTTTATCTTTTTTTACTTCTAATTGAATTTCTGGATAGGTTTTAGCTGCCTGATAAACATTATGGTGATGCTTAGACTTATGAAAATGTTGCATCTCTGCACTAGCAGTAAATCCAAATATTAACGAGATAATTATCATAATACCTTTAGTCATTTTATTATATTAACCTATACTGTTTGATGATTCAGAATGCTGGGTTGACATCAAATGAGAGCTTTTCGCGATATATAAAGCCTCATATCCAAATCTTGAGAGAAATACCCTTAGAATAAGGCATTCTAGATCAGTGAAATACCATTACAGGAATATTATGATTATCTAATTCACGACAATAAACTCTAAATACCAAAAGAACTTCTGTTAAGGAGGTACTCAACCATGCCATCACTAATTTCTGAAGATAATATTGCTCCCAACTTTTCCACTGCTCTTCTCGAACGAAAATTATTAAATCCAATATCAAAATAAACCTTATCAATATATTTAAAAGCATAATCTAACATCAATTTTTTAATTTGTTTGTTACACCCGGTTCCCCAATACTCTGGATCAATAAATGTATACCCAATTCTCACGGCGTTATCATCTTCATTATATGAATAGAATCTTGTTAGACCAATCTTCTTATTTAAATTTTTATCGTATATTGAGAAACAACCGAGATTATTTTCTATTCCAGCCTTGAAGAATTTTTCAAATTTATTTCTTCTCCATCGATCTTTCTCGGGATGTTGCTCCCAAATAACTCGATTACTTGCTACCAAATATATTTCATCGAAATGAGATATTTTGGTTTGGATTAATGCAATCTTATCATTTTCAAGGTCTATTTTAAAATTTATCATTGGCTAATTCTTATCACACGCTTAATCCCCAATTAATATCTCATTTTCCTTGATGGGTATGAAATCAATTATGATAAAAATCTGCGTAATTAGATACAAGTCATCAGAACATGCCAATTATCTCCATCATAATCTACTAACCAAATAACGTTTTTCCCTCAATACCTTTTTAGTATTTTATATTTCTTAATTTCATCGCCAGTAATTCTAGATAAAACTAAATTCTTATCTTAGTTCTCGCAAATCTATAAAAAAGTAATTTACACTATTTATTTTCTAGGTATCGCTCGAATCACGGATAAAAAATAAAATTCATTTAGACTACCTGCTGTATTTGACGTAATGTATTTAAAGTTTCAAAAAAATCAATTTATTGAATAGAGAATACTGCAATGCTTGAAATGAAAAGTGAATGTTTGGAATGTCACTCGAATCTTTCTTATGATTCTGAAGCACATGTTTGCTCTTACGAATGCACCTACTGTGTTCAATGTGCAACTAGCAGAGATTTTATTTGCAAGAACTGCGGTGGGGATTTACAAAAACGTCCTAAGAGAGAAATCAAATAAAATACAAAAAAATACATGTTAATCAAACTGCAATAGACTACTTTTATTCCGATTGCAGAATTTTACCTTTTAGGAAAAAGAGCCTGTTAACATAAGATAAAATAGATGGTCGCAAGGTTCCATTCAGATATTGAGCTATTAATACACTTTGGTTATTGATTTTAAGACACGCAATATTTAGTTAGAACATATCTAGCGAGCTAATATAGATATAGTGGGTGTTCAAGCCAAAAACAGTCAATCTTAATTACTTCTCTCTATAAGTTACCACATTCTCTATTTGTGAGTGATGCCGCATGGCGCAATCCAAAATAGAAGTTTATTGATCAAACATACTTATCAAAGGTTTTTGCCATTCTGTGCACAACCTTCATTGGTATATGCTTAAATTCCCATCCACAATAAATCGAAGCCATCAGTGATATCCACCAAAATTCATCAGTCCATCCTGGTGGTAAAAAAGATGCTTGGTGTAACCATTGCCAAGCATAACTTTGAGATTCTGGAAATGCCCACTTTGATTGAATAATAAAATGAGAAAGACTAAAACTATGATTAATGACCCAGAACCATATTATGAAATATGCAAAAAAGATTGTTCCAACATACTTATCTACTTTTGGAGTTACATTAAATAGTTTTAATTTTTCTCTCATATTTCTTAAATCTGAACCTTCATCATGCAGAGTTCTACTTTGGCCATAAATCTTTTATTAGGATTCGATCCAAATATGTAGCTTTCAATCAAAACCAAGTTACTTCTACTATAATACTATAAAAAATAAATATTTTTTTTATTTATTTCTGGTTTATTTAAAACCCGATATAATTAGCATAACTCGTCATGAAAATATCATCTTTTGATATGCATTCTTCATACTGCGCTGAAATATGCTATTCATGTGATAGCATCAAAAATTAAAGTTGCATAACCAATTTATAAAATACTGCGTTCTTTCTAGTAGTATCTTTCTTATCACCACCACCGTGGACTCTTATAATCAAACAGGGTTTATCAGGTAATTCCGGAACTTTAGACTCTACTACTTTATTGCAAGTATCGAACCCAGATAATTCTCTACCAATCGCAAGACCATTCAATTCAGGCGTTCTATGTTAGCCTGGCATACACACCAAATTGGATAGAGTTCTTACTTGCAAATAACCTTTTTGAATTATCCAAATATTAAAAATTACCAGGGTTGCTTAATGTTTTAGCAAGAGGGCAGTTACACCTCCTAAATCTTATATTACTCATAAGATAGATTTTCTAGAAATTATTTTAGAATTAAAAAATAAATATAATAAATGAGAATTTAGAAAGCAATATCTAGAGGTAAGATCGGATTTTAAGTTGGAGATTTTTGATAAGAAATTCATTAATTAAGTTTCATAAAGTTCTACTCAACACCCTTTGTATTTCTTGGTGGACATAGTTTCCACATTAACAAAGTCCACCCTAGAAATATACAATACAAAATAATGAAAAATTGTGTTGGAAAATCCCAATAAATGATTTGGTTTATCCAATATCCAATAAATGATTGGGATTGATGAATTCCACGCAAACTGTTTTCAATGGAAGTGAGCGGACAGGTTATTCCCAATAATGTTTCTAATGTAACAAATATCATCATTCCACAATGAAATATTCTTAATTTTGTATTTGTAACCCACCCCCAACCAAACTTGTAACCAATTGGTATAAGAAAAAATCCAAAAGTGATAAAAATCACAACACAAAAATGAAAAACTAAAACGAGGTCGGCAATCAATGATATCACCTTTGTTCCAGAACTCTATCAGTACCGCCATTTCCAAGAAGACAGGTGATGGTTAGACAGAGTGTGGTAGTGAGGTCCTTCATTTTGTAATATTAACAGAAATTATGAGGAATGGAAGAAAGAGTGGGGTTTGACTCAACACCCTTTGTATTTCTTACGGATACATTCACGGGCGAGGTTTTGTATGGAAAAGATATCGGTGACGGTCATTTTTTTGTTCTTTTAGTTATTGGTTGATATTGATTTGATTGGAGGTCAAAAAACCAGCGCTCGTTGAAATCTACAACAAGAATATGCCACCCGTTCTTCTTCTCCGACAGTACTCCCAACCTTTTACACTGGGGCGCCTTGAGAATATTACCATATTTCTCTGAAATTATGCTGCAACCATTTAATAAACCCCATCGTTCCCAAAAGGGGCAATAAAACTCTTCGTTTTTGCCGTCTGAATCAAGGTCAAACTTAAGGTTTATCACTTTATTAATACGATAATTCTCTTTGCGGAATGAATTTTCAAACCCGTTAAAGTCAGAAGCATTCAACTCCGCCAAAGCAGGTATTTGGGTATATTTTTTAGTATTGAAAAGATCAACTTTTTTACCATCGAATTTATATGAGATATCAGACCTGACCAGAGAGGTATTCCTTCCATCGTTATTGTTGGTGCTAGTCAAAGTTG
>JADHRD010000128.1 GCA_016777585.1 Rhodospirillales bacterium
TGATTACAAATCAGATGCTCTACCAACTGAGCTATAGCGGCTTACCTTATTATAAGCTATTAATAATAAATAATAATTCTAATTTATCACCTCAAAGCTCGACTACCATTTTCACAATAAAATCAGTTCTGCGATGCTATCGTGATACTTATACTGCAAAAGTTTCAGTAAAGTTGGGATCTTTTAATTTAAAAAAACAAATATAGCAACAAATAAGGTATCCATATATCCATGTAGATATTAATATTTAACTAAAGTGAGTAGTGTGGGGGAAAAATTTACCACCGCATCTATATAATAAAACAGCAGTCCAGATAATTACTCAGATCTATGGGTTAGATCATCATTTTTATTTTGGTTCATCTGCTTTTTTTAGCTCCTTAAGTTCTCTTAGTTGAATAGTTCTTATTTCAATATCAATAACCACAATTATTGATGGTGATTGTTTATTTATAAAAGTAACTTCACTATCGAATAAAACGGCACATTGGTTTTCTGTTGAACATTATATGCCAGCTGGTGGTGAAGTGATGGAGTTTGTTTATTAAATTTTTTGGGTAATTAACGAGGAGGTACTAGAGTGTTGGTTGTGGTTGATCTTCTTAATTTTTGTTTGTTGCGGCTTTCATAACATTCAATCACTCTTTTCTACTCGCCATTTCAGTATGGCTATCCTATCTTGGCCAAAGAATGGCTCGCCCTTATACACCATCAAGGGAACTCCCCAATGCCCAGATGTGCTATGATCTTTTTGATTTTTCTGAATTAAATCATCATATTTCTTAGTATAATTATCAATAGCTTCGTCCATATTTGCTAGTTCTAAACCAGCTTGTGAAATTGCTAACTCTAGATGATTGCTCTCGGTCCAATCATCTACATTGGCATTAAATATCAAACTACTAACCGCATACGTGAACTCCAATGATTTTCCTTGAAGAACAGACTCTATTCCCAATCGTGTAAGACGATGGATATAGGGTTGCTCTTTAGGGATATTAAGAGGGCTAAAGGTCATGGTAACTGGATCAGGGTTTGGCCATTTATAATCAAGATTTAAGAATTCAGCTGTGCGCTTGGTGTCCATTAAAACATAAGCATGCCCTAGAGGATTTAATCTATCAAAAAAATCTGGTGTGCGAATAGCGAGAGGATAAACAGGTCTAATAATTATATTAACCCCAGTTTTCCTATGCCAGTCATACAGTTGGCCAATAGCGAGATAACTATATGGGCTTCGGTACGAATAAAAAACTTCAATTTCTTTATTACTTAAATCCATCAATTAATCCCTGTTTCTATTCCATGGGTATAAAGTCCACTTATCATTAACAACATAATCTATAAACAGGAATACTGGTGGTATCCAAGTCATTGTTCCTGAGATTAGTATTCCCCCTAATCCTAGGTCACCATCAAGCATATTATCTAAGCCTCTAACAGCTTTATCAGTGCCACCATCTATTATTGCTAGAAGGAATAGACCCCATGAACCAAGAAAGGCAAAAAATAATACCCAATGTATTCCCTTGAACAATCTAACTAACATTTGGTCCTCTCAACCTTCTAATACCTGTAATAAATATTAAACCTACTGCTCACACTCGCATAAGAACTAAAGGAGTGTAAGATACACCAAGGAGATCTACACACTGGACTCAGGAGAGGTATTTTTAGTCTCATAAGGTCTCATGGAATCGGCTATATATTACTTGCTCTGTGCAAGGCTCTATGGATACATAATCAAAGATTAAGTTTATTAAACAATTATAAATGGAGGTGATTATGAATCTTGAGGAAGTCTATTTTCTAACCCAAATAGGTGTTGGAATTGCAATTATCGTATCAATTATTTTTGTTGCTCTTGAGTTAAAACAGAATTCTTATTTGCTGCGTAAATCGATGGCTGATAATCGTGTACAACGAATAAACTGGCTCTTTGAGACTTTGGTTACAGATAGTGAATTTCGCAACTTTCATCAAAGAATAGATCGAGACTACGATAATTTTAATGATGATGAAAAATACCGTGCGATGTGTTTGGGAGTAAGAAGTTTGAGAAGCATGCTTGATGAGTTAGTTGCACATTTTGAAGGACAGATTTCAAAAGAGGAATGGGTTAGCCTTGAGTGGAATATGAAATATGCTGCGAGGAGACCTAATATCCAAAAAGCCTTCCATTTCATCAAGGATAGTTACCCAGAGAATGTCCAGAGGTTTTGGAAGTCATTAACTCAGCAATCAATATCTGGTGATCCCACTATATCATCGTAGAGAATGAGAGCTAATTTTTGTTATTGTATTTTGACCTTTCGGTGTATTAAGCTGAGGAAGCGTGGTCCAACAATTTAAGGAAATTATTATGAATAAATATATTGCCACACACACATTTAAATCAGAAGCACTTCGCACACAATATTATGAAGTGGCCTCTTCAATGGCTCCTGCAGATATTAAGGCAATGGTTACTGGTGATAAAGCTGTATGCCTAAAAAACTGGACAAATGGCGAAAAATCTATGAAGGCTTACTGTCAATGGGAAGCAGACAATCCTGAAGCAATCATAGAGCAATTAGGAGATATGAATAATTTTTTTCATACTGTGTCCGAAGAGATGAATGATGAAATTGATTTTACTTCTATGTAGTAAAATTACAAATTAATATGGGGAGTTATTATTTCTTGATACTCCCCAACTCTTTTTATATTTTTATCCAAGCTTCTTAGCTAAATCTTCTGCTCTTAAATGTGTTTATATTTAAAGCAGTCTGAGTATATTTGTGTCTTATGATATTTGTTGCTTCCATTAACTTGTGTTTTATAACATCAATATTTCTTTACACTAAAGTGCCATCCTTCTTCTCAAAAGAAATTCCTCTATTTTATATCTTGCAAGTAGTATGCTCATAAAGATAAATTTTATGCTACCTTTTCGATTTAGAAATAGTAGCTAATTATACTAATGAATAAACTAAAATATATACTATTAAAGTACTGTGATTATGTTACTGGGCATATTGCTTTTCTTTATTTCTTGTTTATAGCGCTATTTATTTTGCTCTTTGGATTAGGGTATTTGTCTTTAAAGTAGATTCTTAGAAGAAATATTATTGTTTAAAAATTCTTCTCGATATTTTAAAATAATAGGAAAGAGAAGAGCCCTAAAAGGTATTTAAGAGTTGAGATAGGAGGCCAAAAGTCAGAGTAGAAGGCTTTAATTTTTCTGATTTTAATATAGCGATCTATGATTGCCTTAAAATTGAAAGCATCATTATCTCCATAAATACGAAATGGGATACTTAATCTTCCAACGATAATATTATTCGCTCGTTCAAGGTATGCATAGTTGTTGCTAAATTAAAAGTTTGATGAAAGGCAATATATTCTGTGATTAATAAAAGTTGTTGAACATATCCTATTTTGTATTCAGTTTTTTGTTTAATACGTATGAGCCATTATCTTTGCTTATTAATCCCAGGTCTCCGGAATGAAAATGAGCCGGTAAAATGGCTGTTTTGGTATCGGCGTATTCTCTCAGTAAATTAAGCCGGGTTAATGTTGCCTGTTCGGGATCCGAGCAGAAATTTGTTTTCCATTCAGGATGGTCTAATTGTATTGGGTGATGCAGAGTATCTCCGCATAGAATTGCATGTTCTTGGCAGTCTTCAATATGAATTATAATATTTCCGGGGGTATGACCATAAGCAGGCTCGAGATGAACTCCGTTGCCTAAGTTAAAATTGCTTGGTACTAATCGAGCTTGACCTGATGATATTATAGGCATCACACTATCATAAAATGAACCATGCAGTATTTGCTCCTCGCTGGAATATCGACCATCTTCTCTTCGCCAATGGTTATATTCTTTCTCCGAAAATATATACTCGGCATTTGGAAATGTCGGAACCCATTCGCCATTTAATAATTTCGTGTTCCAACCCACATGATCCGCGTGTAAATGAGTGCACATAACATAATCTACATCAGTCGGCTCAACACCCGCATTTTTTAAATTCTCAATAAAAGGACCATTTCTTTGGTGCCAGATAGGTCGCTCAATCCTCGTTTTATTATTACCTAGACACATATCGACAAGTATTGTTTTGTTTTTTATACGAACAAGATAGGCGTGAAAACTTAAAAATAGAACGAGAGTGTTTTGGTCAAAGTTGTGGTCATTTAAATTGGCAGTTTTTTTTTGCATAACCTCACCTGATGCCGCAGGAAAAATTATCTTAGGCTCGAATGCTTGGCGGTCAAGATCTACGATCCGCGTTATGTGTGTAGCACCAATTCGACAGCGATCAGTCTCATTATCCCAGTTGAAAGATTTATTCAAAAAATTATTCCTTTGTTATGTTAACGATGACATTTTATGTATATTTGAAATCTCATAAAAAGCTATTGCTGCAGATGTAGAAACATTCAAGCTGCCGATACGAGGATTTATGGGGATATTAACAAGAAAATCACATTTTTCCCTGGTTAGGCGCCTTAAACCAGCTCCCTCAGCGCCTAATACCAACGCAATTTTTCCATTAGTGTTAGTTCTTGAAAAAATTTGCTTAGACCCAGAGTCAAGTCCTACTACCCAAAAGTCTGTCTTTTTTAAAGTATCTATAGTTCGACTAATATTAGTTGAGTTTACTATTGGGATTTGATCCAGCGCTCCAGATGCGGATTTTGCTAAAGTGGCTGTCATCTGGGGAGTATACTTGTTTGGTATTACCACGCATGCAACATTAAATGCCGAAGCTGACCTTAATATTGCCCCAATATTCCTAGGATCTGTAATTTGATCGAGTATAACAACCACAGTATTTTGGCCAGAGCTTTGGCATATAGCGTCTAAAGGTTCGTATTTCAAAGGCGCAACCAGTAAAGCAATTCCCTGATGGACGGCATTTGAAGAAAGGATGGAGTCGATTTTCTGACGAGGAACAAATTCAGTTTTGATTTCTTCGTTATTTAAGGTTAACAGGTCTGGAGATGATTCATTAATTAATAGGCGATATTTTTTTCGATTTGGATTTGATAATGCCGCCTTCACAGTATGAATGCCGTATAACCATACTTGACCGTTAGGGCCCATTCCAGAGCCACTTCTTTTAAAATTGGTTGTTGGGTTCTGAGGTTTGGAAATGGATTCTAATTCTCTATTTTGAATCTTTGCAAATCTGCTTTGTTTTGAATCCGCAGGTTTTCGATTTCTTTTGATTTTTTTTATTTTATTCTTCAAGGGTTAAGCCTGACATTTAAAGTAGTTGTTAACAAACTCTGTCCTATTTAAACATTACTATTGAAACCATTTCAAGAATTGAACTCATCGAATAATATTTTTATGTGATTTGTGTTGACAACTGACTGAAAATTCACGATAGAACGTCTTCCTTTCCGTGTGATGATTGTTCAGACGAGAATTGATAACTTCGAAGTGTAGTTTTGAGTAATTCGGAGACTAAATGGAGGGGTGCCCGAGTGGCTAAAGGGGACGGGCTGTAAACCCGTTGACGTACGTCTACGTTGGTTCGAATCCAACTCCCTCCACCATTTTGGACCATCGGAGGTGAGAGCAAGCGATTGAAGAAAAACTGGGCGGGTGTAGCTCAATGGTAGAGCAGAAGCCTTCCAAGCTTACGACGAGGGTTCGATTCCCTTCACCCGCTCCAAAAATAGAGCGAAAAATATTCATTTGAGTGTTTTAATCGATAATAAGGCTGAGTATTTGATATAAAGTAATTAACCAAAAGAAAGACTGAGACATGAGTAAAGAGAAATTTGAGCGGACAAAACCGCATTGTAATGTAGGTACGATTGGTCATGTCGACCATGGCAAGACAACACTAACTGCTGCAATCTCGAAAGTTTTGGCGGAGCAGAGCGGTGGTGAGTTCACGG
>JADHRD010000129.1 GCA_016777585.1 Rhodospirillales bacterium
ATGCGTCATTAATATCCTTACTCAATTCATCAAAAATTGTATCTGGTGCATAATATGGCCTCCAGGCATCAACACATGTTATTCTACCACTATTATTATTATAGAGCTCAAGGCCCTGTCCCCATGTCAATGCGGAAGCACCTCCCCATGACCCTACCTCAAGCAGATCAAGGTATGAGTTCTTCCTTTGATTAACAAGAAACCACACCACACCCATCATGAACACTTGCCTTAACGGATTAGTTGCCATCCCGTATATTCCATTGAGGTTAGGAGAGTTCATAGGAATTTATTCGCGAAACTAAACAGCATCATATTTTTTATTTCTTTCATTTGTTATTTTTAGACATTTTGTGCATTTAAAAAGTAATTTTAAATTAATTATAAAAACAAATTAGATTAAAATAATTTCAGATAATAGTTAAAAATATTTCGCTATTTTGGTTGAGAAGCTATGAGGCTCTAATTATTATAATTTAAATTATCTAACAAACTGATCTAAAATTTATTGATTCACATATCAATAAGTAACAAAGCAGTTTCTATTAATTATTTCTGACCTTGTTTTAAAGAAGTGGGCCCGGTAATGGCCCATCCGAATTGGTTATAATGGCAAATTTACGTATCGCGCGACAAACATTATTGAGTAACTCGATTGGATCTTCAACATATTCAATTACCTCCGAACAGATGGCATAGTCATAGGCATTCTCCTCCCCGAGATCATAAATTGATCGCCGCTGGAATGGCAGTGCATGTTGCTCTAGTCTCCGCTGAGAGATTAGCCCTATGTCCGAATGTATAGGCTGTTCCCTGAACCGCAACAACATTAGCGCCCATTCCATCGTTAATAGCTTTTTCACTCACAATTTTTGCTAGTTGAATAGCAAACTCACTAGTATCAAATTCACCAACGTCAAAGCCAAGCCCATGAAAAAGATAGGATATCAAACCATCGCCGTAGCCAATATCCAGAATCCAGTCAGGATTGGTATACAGCTACAAAATAGAATTGTTAAAATCTCGATACTTGTCAAAGTTCAACCAATACCACTTCCAATGATAAGCATTACCAATATCATACTCAACAAAAGGACCTACTATATATGCGTTTTTATATTTACATGTTCTAGCTTATTGGAAATTCATGTAACACATTATTTTTATAATAGTATAAAAATATATTTTTTTGTACTGAGTTTGACTAATGGTTGACCGTATTAAAATTGATCACAAACAGTTAGATTTTTAATCATCTTTAATAATTATCAAGTGTGAGAATTAAAGTAGAAATTATGTACTATGAAGTAATAGCATATAGTATTTACTTATTAAACATTAGGAGTTCTTAAATGAAAAAAGAAATAGTAGAAGTAAAAGGATTTGAGATGCCTACTTTACCGGATGGGAAACCAGTTGTGCCAATTTCAATGGCAACAAAAGCCGGCGGTTTCATCTATGTTTCAGGCACTCCACCAATAAACCGAGAGACCGGTAAGTTTGAACTTTTAGATATCAAAAATCAAACGCGGCTATCAATTGATAATATTAAATTTATACTGGAAACAGCGGATAGCTGCCTTGAAAATATTCTAAAAATAACGATTTTCTGCTCGAATTCTGGATATTTCACTCAAATCAATGATGTTTATCGAGAATATTTTAATAAGGAAGCCCCAGCCAGAACATTTGTTACAGTGGGATCATGGATGATGCCCTTCGATCTTGAAATTGAGTGTGTTGCGATAGAAAATTCAAACTAGTGTATTTTGGTAACGAGGTGCCCAAGAAAGCTATATTATTTGTTTAGTAAAAAATGCATTGATCTGTGTGAAACGTAAAGCCGTAATGCAGTGGTGAAGAATTTGATGAAAAAATTATTCGTATTGTTAATTGTATCGTTGGTGGGATTATCAACTGTCGCGGTTGCTGGTAGCAGTGGCTCGGCAGATCATGAGCACGATGTTAAGAAAAAAAAATGAAAAAGACACCTAACTTTAAGTCTCCAAAAATCAATGGTTTTGAAATAAGTAGTTATTAGTTGTCTGAAACACTACTACATCGCCTTTTATTTTTTAGGAAAAATATCCTAGTGGAGCTTCCAAATAGTTTGGATAAGATTCGTCTGCTTGAGAGAGACAAAACTCGCCCAAGTACCATATTGCCTGTATAAAAAAGGCCTAGCGGGAATTCATCTTTTATTACCATTCCATTTTTCTTGAAAACTGACTGCCACCATTTACTGCGGTAGAACCATGCCTCAGTCAAAGCATTACCGCGCTCTCCATGTCTAGGGCTTAACAATATAGATTTAATCCATTTTAGTTTAAAATGAGTAAAAATATTTAAGATCCACTGTATATTAATCAAACCCAGAGAGGAGGGTTTTGTCTCGTCTCTTGGTTCAGGTGTCGGCGCTTGAGAAACCGCTGATAGCGTTATTTTTGTTTTAAGATTTTGATAATTACTCCAAAGTAGCCGTGGAATTCCAGGGTAGTGGGCCAAAGATGTAAATATACGCCACGAGACCGTTGGAACAATATGCACAGAAACTCCATTATCTTTTAATACTCGTTTTAATTCTAACATAATGCCATCAATATCTTGAATATGTTCAAGAGCATTTGAACTAAATACGACATTAAAATACTTATCAGGGAAAGGTATATTGACTCCATCGTAGACCTTAACCTCTGCGACTGGGATCGGATGCGAGTAAACATCAATGGAAACAATTTCGTCCACGCATTTAGAGATCAAAGATGCCTGGAATCCACTACCACCGCCAATTTCCAACACTTTATCATTAGAATTAAAAAAATGTTTTACTTTTTCAAACTCATATCTCCGAAACTTACTCAACTGGTCTTCTTGTTCTCTATTTTTAGAATTCATTCCAACCTCTTAATCAAATCGTTATTTAGGTTCGTAGCTCTATTAATTAGGTTCTAATTAACTTGTCAAATAGTCGACCCTCAATACAGTACACCTAATATAGTTTTTAGATGGCAAAATCTAAGATTTGGCTTATTACTCTCTCAATATTCTGGAACTACTATATTCTATGAAATCATTGAATTATTAATCAGAAACAATTACTAATATAAAATAAGAAATACTATATAAAATATTGACTAATCCATTATGTTCGAAAATTACCAAAGCAATTACTATCATATCAAAGATTTTAAATTTGATAATGGTCAAATACTAGCCGATCTAAAACTACATTACCTAACGATGGGCTCTCCAATTTGGAACTCAGCAGGTCAAATGACCAATGCAGTGTTATTACTCCATAATACAACAGGAAATTCAAAGACCTGGCTCCAACCAAGCCTTGGAGGTGAATTGTTTGGATCAAGCCAAGCTCTTGATTTATCGAAATATTTCATCATAATTCCAGATGCGATCGGCTTTGGAAAATCCAGCAAGCCCAGCGATGGAATGCGAGCAAGTTTTCCTAACTATCGCTATAGCGATATAGTAAGGTCAATTAAAATGCTCCTTACAGAGAAGTTAGAAATTCAACACCTTCATCTTATTTTAGGCATATCGATGGGCGGTATGCTGGCTTGGATGTGGGCTGGACAATATCCAGAATTTACTGATGCTATTATCGCCGTTGCCTGCCAGCCTGGACCTATGAGCGGGCGCAATTGGATACAGCGCCGAATTGCCATTGAGGCTATCAGGAATGATCCTAAATGGTTTGAAGGTAATTATACTGAGAACCCCTCATACTATGTGTACACAGCGCCCTATAGCGCTCTTCTAACCCATAGCGTAAAAAAAATTCAGGAACGTGCCCCAACTCGAAAAGATTCAGATCAATTTTATATCGAGTTAGTTAACCGGGCACGAAAAATAGATGCTAATAATCGCCTCTATCAAATTGAGGCATCAATGGATTACGATCCTTCGGCATATATAAGTACGATTAAAGCCAAAATGCTATTAATAAATTTTGCAGACGATCAACTTAATCCCCCAGAACTGGATATAATCGAACCCGTTATACAAAAAATTCCAGATGCGCGATTCGTATTAGTTCCAGCCAGTTGCAAAACCCAAGGACATGGGTCTAATAGCATCGCTTCAATTTGGAAACACTATCTAGAGGAATTTTTGTCATCCCCTATTTGAATCAAGATGGTTTATCAATTAATGAAGTGAGGTGTAGGCACAAAAAAACCCCAGTAAACTGGGGCTTTAATGGTGCCCGGGGGCGGATTTGAACCACCGACACGCGGATTTTCAGTCCGCTGCTCTACCAACTGAGCTACCCGGGCGTAATAGCTTTATAAAACAATATACTAGTCAAATAGTTTGTCAGAATAAATATTGTTCTGATAGCCGTATATAGAAAAAAAGATTAGGCATGTCCACCCCTGATAACTAAGAACCAAAAGATTACTTGTTATTTTTTTTACTGTAGTTAATTGCAACGTAATCGTTAACAATCTTTTTAAAGTCTTCAGCAATATTTTCCCCACGTAAAGTCATCTTTTTCTCACCATCTATAAAAACTGGAGCAGCAGGTTGCTCACCGGTTCCTGGCAAAGAGATACCTATATTCGCGTGCTTACTCTCACCAGGTCCATTAACTATACAACCCATTACAGCAACTCGCATATCTTCAACACCCGCATAATTTTTACTCCACTCAGGCATTTTTTCCCTAATATACTTCTCTATTTTCTCAGCTAGTTCCTGAAAGACAGTGCTCGTCGTTCGCCCACATCCTGGACATGCCACTATTTGGGGAATAAATGACCTTATGTTCATACTTTGCAATATTTCTTGTGCGACAATAACTTCTCGGGTTCTATCTCCCCCTGGCTCAGGTGTTAGAGATATACGGATTGTATCCCCGATCCCTTGTTGCAAAAGGATGGATAAAGCTGCTGTAGATGCAACGATCCCTTTTGAGCCCATCCCAGCCTCGGTTAAACCCAAATGGAGAGCATAATTAGACTGTTCAGCCAACAATTTATATACAGACAATAAATCCTGCACCGCACTAACTTTACACGATAAAATAATATGATCTCTTGGAAGACCTATCTCTTCTGCCAAAGAGGCACTCTCTAGTGCAGAACTAACCAAGGCATCATGCATAACAGATTCCACATCGTTAGGCTCAATACGAGAGGCATTCTCATCCATTAAACGAGCTAATAAGACTTGATCGAGGCTCCCCCAGTTTACCCCAATTCTAATCGGCTTATCGTATTTAATTGCCTGCTCAATCATTACTGTAAATTGCAGGTCTTTTTTATCTTTAAAACCAACATTACCAGGATTTATTCTATATTTTGATAGTGCCTTTGCGCAATCTGGATATTTGGTTAGAAGTAAATGGCCATTATAATGAAAATCACCACATAATGGAACATGACACCCTAAATCATCTAATTTTGATTTAATGTATACAACCTTATTAGCGGCATCCTCCGTATCAACAGTAATCCTAACTATTTCCGAACCAGCAGCGGCTAGAGCGCGTACTTGGTTGACTGTTGCTTCCAAATCTGAGGTATCGGTATTAGTCATAGACTGAACGATAATTGGGGATGAACCGCCAACTTGAATATTACCTACATCAACAGCTACTGTTTGACGTCTTACTATTTCATTCATATTTATCTTGTATATTAATGTTATTGGATTTGCCAACACACTTATTAAGTTGATTTATATATAATGAAAAAAACATCCATAATTTCTCCGTCTGAGAAAAATATAACATCTGAAAATTTTCCTGTAGCGTCTTGGATTATTCCTAAAAGTTTACGAAATGATATCGTAACACTCTATAATTTTGCAAGAACAGCCGACAATAT
>JADHRD010000130.1 GCA_016777585.1 Rhodospirillales bacterium
TAATAATAAGTTATAATGCTTAGTTCAAATCAATTTGATATTCCTTCAAATCATCAAATTTAACTAAATCAAGTGTCTTTTTGTTGGTTGCCGTAAGTTTTACCCTAGGAGCAAAACCAGCAATCCGGGCCTCCTCCCACCGAAGAGCGCATAAACACCAACTATCACCAGCTTTTAGGCCAGGAAAACCATAATTCGGGATTGGAGTGCTTAAATCATTACCTTTGCCTCGTGAAAATTCTAGAAACTCATCGGTAACGATTACGCATACTGTGTGAGTTCCGACGTCTCCTTTTCCCGTGTTGCAACAACCATCTCTGTAAAATCCTGTAATAGGATCAATTCCACAAATCTCCAACTCTGTTCCAAGAACATTTTCCTGTTTTTCTTCCATTTACCAAACAATCCTCAATAAAACTTATTAATTATATAAACATGGTAACCTATTAGCGTATTTCACAAATAACAAAATATAAGACCAGCTTTTACAGCTTTCCATATTCTTTATCATACGCAATATATTTAATATCTCAACTTTCCTATTGAAAAGAATATTTTTATAATCAAAATAACCCCATGACTAAAAAACTAGATTCAGTTAATTGGCCCAATACGCATGCGGATTTTGCCAGCCTGCTTCCAGAGGTATCAGGTAACGAGATTAATGGACTAAATGAAACTGAAGTGCGAAAGGCTTTACCTTTCTTCTGGCATCCTCACGATCAACATGAATTTGGAGAGCTTGCTACTGAAGTTGTGAATATTCAGAGAAGGTCGCCTGAAATTACAGAACATTATAGTAGAGAAGCACCTCGTGGACCAAAAATAATTAAGAAAGCGGCTAATTGTCTAGAAAAGACCTCTGATGATTGGACAAAAATTATAAAACATTTTGCCTTAAACAATGAAGCAGACGACATACGCATAACAAACATGTCTCCACTTTATGTGTATGAAGGGTACAAAATTGACGAGCCCAGAATAATTGTTATTGGCGTTACTATGGATCATGATGAACTCGACAAGATCCCAGCAAGCTTAACGAACCCGGCGTCAGCAGTTGAAGTTGCTCGCCAGTATAATCGTGCCGCTCGGGTTTGCAGAGAACTCACAAATTTCATTCTCTCAAAAGGTTTCGAGGCAAAAGCTTGGGCAGGGCCATTTGCGTCTAATCTAAATATGATGCCAGCAGCGATAAACTCTGGCATGGGTACTCTAGGGAAACACGGGTCTCTTATACACGGCGAATTTGGCTCTTCATTTCGTTTATCTGCTGTAACGACAGATATGCCTCTAATCTGCGATGAACCTCGCGATATTGGAGCAGAGGATTTCTGCGCTAGTTGTCAGATTTGCGTTAAGGTTTGCCCTCCCGGTGCAATATTTGAAGAGAAACAAATGGTTCGCGGTGTAAAAAAATGGTTTGTTGATTTTGATAAGTGTATTCCCACATTTGGTGAGGCATTAGGGTGTGCAGCGTGTATAGCCAAATGTCCTTGGTCAACGCCAGGCCGAGCACCTAAATTAACACAAAAAATGCTAAATCGCCGAAAGAATAAACCTACAAATTGACTACGAGTAGCAAATTTGCATGCTTTCACGAGAAGTTATTCGATAACGATATTTGCCGCAGACAGGCCTGAGACCAGATCATTAAAATGGCGCGGGTCTTTAAAAGGCAGTTTGATCAAAAGGCTCCGTAAATCAACTTTATCGTATAATGCTAAGGCGTGATCCCATGCATTTTTCGACTGATCTACTTTTCCTAATATTCCAAATATACACGATAAATAAATCCATGATATTGCGACTTTGGGATTGCGCCTGATTCTTCTCGATAAAGCTTCAATAGCTCTTTCATATTTAGCTTCAACCAAATAAATATTTGCTAGAGTATGAAACCAGTGGGGTTCATGAATTGGTTTGTATATCATAGCTTGGTCTAAATACTTCTTTGATAATTGTGTGTCACCAATAAAAGAAAGAAGCATAGACTTGTTTGAATTAAAGAGTGGGGATCGAGGTTCTAGCTCTAGAGCCTTATCAATAAACTTCAAAGCATCATTAAATTCTCTTTTCCATAATAAAACATTTGCGTTAGCCCATAAACTAAATGGCTCATGATTGTTAATCATATAAGATTTCTTTGCATACTTATGTGCCATATTCATCATTCGATCATCATCGCGATCCCAATGTCTGATATATCTGTTAAGAAAACATTCTGACAATAAGGAATATGCAATACTATCATTGGGATCTAATATGATAGCTGTGTCGAGAACTTGCTCAGCTTCAAGATTATCCTCATAAGAGAACCTTGTAATTAGTTCTCGCCCTCTAAGACATAAGTCAAAAACCTGATTATTTACATTAGGTTTAACAACTTTGGCTAACGCGTCTCCATTACCAATTTTTCTTGAAATATATTTTCCCACACTATCCACTAACTGATCTCTCTCTTGCAAAACCCCTAAGTCTCCTGAACTCAATCGATGAGCCCATACGTACTTGCCAGTTTTAGGATCAGCTATTTGAATACTACTTCGATAACCATATTGATCCTTACAAATGTTGCCTTCTAAAATATAGTCGATATTTTTTTCCTTCGAGATTTGTAATATATCTGGAATAATTTTCTTATATTGAAACGAAATGTTGCGTGAAAGAACTGAAAAATGAGTAAATTGGGTAAGGTTTATAATTAACTCGTCAGTAATGCTCTCGGAGATTTTATGATCTCTGATATCAGCAGATAAATCATTGAATGGCAAAATCAATATAGATTTATTAAATGTAAGTACATCATGGGCTTGAAGCGACCCATCGTGCTCTTCAATAACATCAGCTACAAAACGGAACCCCCTACGACTAAAAGTTTTAATAATACGCTGGCTTTTGCCATCATCAGATAATGCTCGCCTGGCAAGATTAATTCTTGAATTGAGTGAAGCGTCAGATATGGATTTTCCGCCCCAAACCGTTTCTATGATTTCATCTTTACTTTTTACGGATTCTCGATTTTTTATTAAAAATAATATTAGGTTGAAAACTTGAGGTTCTACCTGAATGATAACGCCATCTCGAAATAGTTCAATCTTGTGATCATCAATTTTGAATTTATTAAATAAGTAAATCACTATTTTACCAATACAAAAAAAGTATAAGAAGTGGAGCAGTTCTGGAGCGTTTCTTCAAGTCTTATCCTAATAAATATTTATAATTACACTCGTGGCTAATAGTTTCTATTCATAGGAGATTAAATATCATGATACAACGAAATACGAGTGTTAAATTAGTTGATTTTGATAAATGGTACCAGAAGGGTTGGGCTAGTGGACTAGCAAAGAGTATTGTTGCTGAATATGGCGTGACGCCAATAAGAATTCTGCGGAATGACGAAAATCTTAATCATGTAATATTAGTTTCTATAGCACCAACGATAGAAGCTTTTAATAGCGCTCGATCTGACTCTAGAATAGTTGAACTAATTAACGATCCTGAGACAACTGCCGAGCCACCAGAGCACCTCGGTTTTTATACCGCAACTGATTTACCAAATAACGATGGCCCAGATACGTTTGGGTTTCATATTGAACACAAGCTAGTTGATTATGATACCTGGTTTAAAATTTTTTCTGAAGGATCAACGAGACTAGAGTTAGAAAAAAAATACGGCGCAAGGGCAATTAGAATACTGAGAAGCTTAGAAAATCCAAATGAAGCCGAAGTGGTTTTTACAGGACCAAGCCAGCAGGCCATGGATGATATGAATAATGATGAACGAGTGCAGGCTCGTTTTAATGATCAATCAATTTTTATACGCCCGCCAAAAATCACTGGCAGATATAAAGCGATTAATATATAGACTTCCTGTGTGAAACTTGAGGGAAATTATCCTTTAGATAGTTTCCCTATTTTTTTAAAAGAGGAGATAAAATAAATGCCGTTAGTTAGAATATCAACAATTGCAGATCGTATGACACCAGAAAAGAAAAAGAAATTATGTCAAGAGATACATGATGTTATGATGAGAAATACTACAGCGCCATCAGAAGCGGTATCTATTATTATAGACGAGGTTCCGCCTCAAAATTGGATGATGCATCAAAACATGCTCAACGAAAGAGAGCCTTCTGATTTTTTTAAAGACTAAAAATAAATTATTAGAAATAATTAAAGTGGGCCTGCTAAAACGGCAGACCCATTCTTTTCAGGTTCTAAAACTATTAATTTTAATTCTTAGATTTATCAACTAGAGCATTCTCAGTGATCCAAGGCATCATATCCCGGAGATTTTGCCCAACCTTTTCTATATCGTGCTCCGCAGATCGACGGCGCATCGCTTTGAATCTTGGGGCTCCAACCTTATTCTCCATCATCCAATCTTGCACAAATTTGCCTGTTTGAATGTCGTCAAGAACCTCTTTCATTCGAGCCTTCACACTTGCATCTACTACTCGCGGTCCGGAGACATAATCTCCAAATTCAGCTGTATTGGAAATTGAATACCGCATATTAGCGATGCCGCCTTCATACATTAAGTCAACGATCAATTTTACTTCGTGCAGACACTCAAAATAAGCCATCTCTGGTGCATAACCCGCCTCCACTAATGTCTCCCAAGCAGCTGTTATTAGAGAGGTAAGGCCGCCGCATAGTACAGCTTGCTCACCAAATAAATCGGTTTCACATTCCTCTTTAAAAGAGGTTTCGATTATTCCTGATCTTCCACCGCCAATAGCTGAACCGTATGAGAGTGCTAGATCAAGAGCTGCTCCACTTGCATCTTGATGAACAGCAACCAAGCAAGGGACCCCAGCGCCTCTCGCAAATTCACCTCTCACTGTATGGCCCGGTCCTTTTGGAGCGATCATAAACACGTCCACTCCCTCAGGAGGAGAAATCAGTCCAAAATGAACAGCCAAACCATGCGCAAATGCTATGGCTGAACCTGGTTTGAGGTTATTATGAATTTCTGATGCATAGAGATCTGCTTGAATTTCATCAGGCGCTAAAATCATTAACACATCAGCCCAAGCAGCCGCCTCGGATGGTTCCATAACCTTAATTCCTTCGGCCTCGGCCTTAGCAACCGAACCGGAGCCTTGTCTTAGCGCAACAGCAATTTCTGTTACACCACTATCACGCAAATTTAAGGTATGGGCGTGGCCTTGACTGCCATATCCCACGATAGCCACTTTCTTTGTTTTGATTAAGTTAACATCAGCATCACGATCATAAAAAACACGCATCTTAAAATTCCTTTACTTAATTAAATATCGTTCAGTAGGCAGATTAAACTCGAATATTAAATAGGCTCTGACCCTCGGGAAATAGCCACAACTCCAGTGCGTGATAGATCAATTAATCCTAAAGGCTTCATTAAATCAATAAACGCATCAAGCTTTTTCGTACTACCCACAATCTCAAATACAAATGAATGATTTGTACTATCAACTACATGCGCACGGAATATATCTGCTATTCTCAAAGACTCAACCCGAGAATCTCCTTCTCCTTTTACTTTGACAAGTGCAAGTTCTCTCTCGACGGAGGGACCATCCACTGTCAAGTCAGAGACAGCCCTAACTGGAACCAACCTATCCAATTGAGCACGGATTTGCTCTAGAACCATTTTTGTTCCAGAGCTTACCACCGTAATCTTTGATAAACGGCTAGCCTCATCAACCTCAGCTACCGTTAGACTTTCTATATTATAGCCTCTTCCCGATAAAAGCCCAATTACAC
>JADHRD010000131.1 GCA_016777585.1 Rhodospirillales bacterium
CTTTATATTATTATAGCGCTTTTTAACTGTCGAGCCCTAATGATCAATTGCTCACTAGTTTAAAATTTACTATTGTATTAAGTTATTTGTGTTAAAAATTGTTTAGATAAATATTGGGATAACATTTAAATGTAGTTTGTAATGAGATTTGTAAATTTATAATAATTTTGATTAAAATATGTAAGGAATCTAAATGTCACTAAAAGTAGGGATTGTTGGTCTTGGAATTATGGGAGGGTCTTTCGCAAAAAACTTGCGAAATGATAATTTTGACGTATGCGGTTATGATATTATTGATGAAAATATAGATCGGTTGGTATCAATGGGAGGCTCAACTGCCGAATCTCCAAAAGATGTAGCCGACAAGTCTGATGTAATTATTACTTCTTTACCTAGTATTGATGCCTTCCAATCAGTAATGACCGGGGCGGACAGCATTAAAGATGCAAACAAGGATGGGCTAATCGTTATTGAATGCTCAACATTACCTATCAAAGAAAAACAATCAGCTCACGATGTATTAGCTGATACAGGGAAAATCCTACTAGATTGTCCGATAAGTGGAACGGGTGCTCAGGCAGCAAACAAAGATTTGTCAATCTATGTCAGTGGTGATCAGAAGGCTTCGGAAAAATGTCATGATATTTTTAATGGTTTTGCCAACTTAAACTTTTATGTTGGTGAATTTGGAAATGGAAGTAAAATGAAGTTTGTAGCCAATCACTTGGTACATATTCATAACGTGGCATCAGCTGAGGCGATGGTTTTGGGCATGAAGGCTGGCCTTGAGCCAGAAACGATATTTAATGTCATAAAAGCAGGTGCTGGAAACTCCCGGATATTTGAATTGAGAGCTCCTATGATGGTAGAAGATAATTATGATGAGGCCACAATGAAAATGGACGTTTGGCAAAAAGACATGAAGGTTATCGGTGAGTTTGCCGCAGAATTAAGATGTCCCGTGCCGTTATTTACAGCAGGAACAGACATCTATCGATCTGGTTTAGCAAAAGATATGGATAAACTTGATACAGCGTCTGTCTGCCGCGTTCTAGAAGAAATGGCCGGAATGAAAAGGAACTAAAATGGATTCGCCAAGAGACAGACTGCCATATTCGGCAATAATTGATCGTCCAAAGTTGGAGCTGCCAAATAATGCAAGAATGGTTGTCTGGACTATTATGAATGTCGAGCATTGGGATAGTTTAAAAGCCCAACCTAGAACAATACTGCCACCACCTATGGGACAACCATTACTTCCCGATGTGCCAAATTGGTCTTGGCATGAATATGGTAATCGTGTCGGTTTCTGGCGACTTAACGATATGTTTAAAAATTATAATATAACACCCACCCTCGCCATGAATGGTATTATTCTAGAGACCTACCCAAGAATTGCAGAAGTCGCTCTAGAGGGAAATTGGGAATTTATGGGTCACGGTTATATTCAAGGTCCTATGCATTCGCTTGAAAGCCAACTTGAGCACATAAAAAGCACAGTTGAAGCAATTAAAGATTTTACCGGCGAACCTCCCGTTGGTTGGGAAAGCCCTGGCCTCACCGAGACTATGGAAACCCTTGATTTACTATCCGAATGTGGCATTGAATATGTTGCAGACTGGCCCTTAGATGATCAACCTGTCGAATTAACAACTTCAACCAACAAAAAAATGATTTCTGTACCCTACCCCGTGGAGACAAATGATATTACGATCATGGCTTTGCAACAACATTCCTCCAAAGAATTTGCGATGCGATGCATAGATCATTTCGATCGCTTATACGAGGAGAGTGAAGATATCACGCGTTTTATGGGAATAAGTATGCACACCTATATTTCAGGCGTGCCTCACCGTTCTAAATATGTTGAAGAAGTTTTTGAGCATATTGCTAATAAACCGGATGTTTTAATCTGGACAGGAAAACAAATTAATGACTGGTTCCGCGGCCAAATATAGTCCTAAAAGATAAATGTAGTTTAAATAGAATTCTACTAAAGTTGAATAATAATTTTAATAGTTTTACTTTTTTTGTGAGATTTATATGCAGAATTTAGTCAATCTAGTATCTCTTAAGATAAATTCCGATATAAAAGAGGAGCTATTACAGAAATTATGGAACAACGTGCACGCGACACGAAAAGAGACTGACTGTTACCAATTCGAAGTCTCAGTATCAAATGAAAATCCCAATGAGTATATTCTCTACGAGGTTTATAAAAATAAAGAGGCACTTGAGTTTCATAGAACTCAAAGCTATTTTATTGAATACTTAAATTTTATTGAAAAGTTGGATGGTAAAGTAAACAGGACATTTAAGCAGTTTACTATTTTGGATCAAACAGATTAAACGCAAATAAAAGAACCATAGAGACAGGCTTTATTTTTTTTTAGCTCCCCGATCAATGCCCGCGGAAATTTCTATCGCCTTACATACTGAAGAAGTATCAAGATGTTGCAGTCCCATTGCTATAGCTGAACTAAATTTTTGCCGAGAAATACCATAAAGTTCAATAGGCGCTCTAACCTTTGCAGCAAATTCAGTGATGATTTGGGAGTCCTTTTCAAGAATTTCAAACATTGTACCTCCACCCTCTCGGTAGTCATTTTCAGCCATCATCTTACCCCTTACCTCAAGCATTTTTGAATTACCAGCACTCTCCTTGAGAGATTCATATACCAATTTCAAATCCAAACCAGCTTTTTGGCCAAGGGTCATACATTCTGCAGCAGCGACAGTATGCACATGAACTAAATAATTGGCTAAAATTTTCATTCTACTTCCATCACCCACGCCGCCTACATAAAATTTAGTTGCAACAAAACCATCAAAAATCTCGGCGCACTGATTGTATGCCTCTCGGTCACCTCCGATATGAATTGAAGCGAGGCCCTTAGCAAGCATTTGAGGAGTCGCGCTTATTGGGGCATCCAACATTATCTTGTTTTCTAATTGTAATAATTTGGCACATGCAATTTTTTGTTCAACTTCAAGAGTTGAGCATTCAACTACAATCTGATTACATTTATGAGATATCTTTAACTCATCTATTACACTAGTAAGCGATTCAAACGATGGCAAAGATGTTATTATTACATCGGCTTCATTAGCTAAATCAAGAGCACTATCAGCCAATTTCATACCAATTCTCTCCAGTTCGAGCATTCGTTCTGAATTAATATCGAATCCGATAACATCAAAATTTTTCTCTAGCAAAAGGCGAGCAATATGCCCACCCATCGGACCGAGCCCAATATTTCCAATTTTTATAGTCATAAGAATTCTCTTTATTTAATTAAACATTTAAAAAATTCACTTTTTACACCCGAAAGAGTATATGCGGAATAAAATTATTTAACCAATGAGAAGAGATAATCCCCGAGGTTTCGGCGATGATATTCAACTAGAGGTTTGACCGCTGATTTAAAAACCTCTAATTCCGCTGGTGTAAGGACCGTTATAATATTGTCACAATCATTAAGTAATTTCAGTATTTGCTCATCCTCAGCCTCAGCAAAATTCCTTTGTTTCTGAGTTGCAACTTTCACCGATTCTCTCATAGCCATTTTTATTTCTGGCGACCAGTCGTCATACATGCTCTCATTCACCATCAGGAATGCTGTTCCATAGAAATGACCAGTCAACGTAATATAACGATGATATTTATAAGTACCAAAATTATAAGTGTTCGTAAGAGGATTTTCTTGAGCATCAATCTCTCCGGATTTAACTTGGGCGACCAAATCGGCGACATCTACATAAACCGGCTCAAAACCCAGTGAACTAAAAAACTCTTGGTGAATCTCAGAATTCATGGAACGGATTTTTAACTCTTCACAATCGATTGGACTTCTTATCTCTCTTACACGGTTCGAGAAGTGCCTCAATCCATTATCCCAAAAAGCTAAAATACGAACACCCATTTCTTTAAGAAATTTTTCCTCAAATAACTTGCCAAGTTCTCCATCAAGAGCTTGATAGACCTTTTGGCGACTACCTATAACAAAGGGCATATCAAAAATCGCCACTTCAGGAACTCTATCAGCCAAATAACTTGACGCAAAATAACACATTGATAAGTTACCGCTCTCAACCAATTTAGGTAAGTCAAATGCCTTAATACCAGAAGATAAAGTCATATTTCCATCTACCTGAAAATTTACATCATCACCAACTCGTTCAGTTAACTCTATTTTTAGAACTTCGGCGGCTCTATTATGTACTGAGGTTACTGGTTGATATCCACCAAGTTTAATATCCACAATTCTGTGTGTATTTTTTATCATAATATAATTTAACTCCCCAACTTTTCTACTAATAACACACATTACGCTAATTAATTTTAATCAGTTCTTGTAAAATCTAACTTGTATTTATACTCCGAAACAAAATAACGTTTATCGGGTGTCCACCAACATTTGTCTAAAACAGGCCTAATTTCAGAGAAATTGGAACCATGTATAATATCATACGTTTGTGAACAACCGTACCAAGTCACATCAAGCTTACGTTCATAAAATTTAACCGGCCCTAATTCCTTCCGCTCCGCAATCAACCCCTTCTGGGATTTCTTAAAACATTGACCTAACCGTTTATGTCTGCATCTAGTTTGTTTACTATTTTTAACTTTAACATGATATAGAAAATTATTGACTACCTGAAATCCATCATCATCAAGCATCGAGCATTTATCATTTGGTGGAATTTGACTATGAGCAAATTCACATAAGAACCAGGTACCAAGATCATGTATAGTTTCCTCGGGAGTTATACGACTTTGGGCATCAACCTTGAAAATAATCAAAAAGAAAAAGAGAACGATTGGGATGGACGTTAATTTACGCATATTTTGAAATTATATTAATTTAAAACAAATATCTAGATAAACGAATATTTGATATCTTACATCGAAGTAGTAAAAAAAAACTTAATTAAGATACCAAGCAATCATTCCTTATTGAGGCATTGCGCTCTTTGAAAGTATTTATTAAGTTTCGTTAATAATTAATTTTCATTCTAACCCTAGGAAAAGAGATGATCGATTTATATTCATGGTTTACACCCAATGGTCGCAAGGTATCCATAATGTTGGAAGAAACGGGACTTGAGTACCAAGTCCATCCAATCGCAATTAATAAAGGTGAACAAAATGATCCTGAATTTCTGAAGATTGGACCCAATAATAAAATACCCGTTATAGTCGACCAATCAAATGGATTGTCAATTATGGAGTCGGCGGCAATACTGCAATATCTAGGTAAAAAGTCTAATAAATTTATGCCAACCGAAGGTGATGATTATTGGAAAATGCAAGAGTGGTTGATGTTTCAGATGGCAAGTGTTGGACCAATGATGGGTCAAGTTCATACGTTTGTGCACTATCAAGGGGGAGAAAATATCGAGGCTTCGGAACGTTACGTTAATGAAACAAAACGAATTTATGGGGTTATGAATAAGCAACTTTCTAAACGTGAATACTTTCTAGATTGGGGTTATTCCATTGTCGATATAGCTATTTTCCCATGGGTGGGTAGGTTCGATTGGCAGACAGTTAATTTGAATGAGTATGAAAATGTAAAGCGATGGTATCTTAAAATTAAAGATAGACCCGCTGTAATTAAAGGTTGGAATGTTCCAACAAATGATCAACCAATGCCAATGCCGTAAAAGAAAACAGATTGTAAATAGAGGAGAAATTTAATGCCAGCATACTGGG
>JADHRD010000029.1 GCA_016777585.1 Rhodospirillales bacterium
GGAGAGGGACTTTCATCAACGAGCAAATCTTGCATCTCTATTGAACCATCTCCATCTCTGTTCACTGGCATATTTAAAGATTGGTCTCTAATCGTCATCCGACTATTCATATTTACTATATCCTGCTCGGATAGATTGAATTGTTCAGACAACACTTTGGCGCTTTCAAAATCAATATCATTTGAATTAATTAAATTCAGTTTCTCTTTCGCTTTACGCAAACTAAAAAATAATTTTTTTTGAGCCGCCATAGTACCCATTTTAACCATTGACCAAGACTTCAAAACGTACTCCGTAACAGATGCCTTGATCCACCACATAGCATAAGTTGAGAGTCTAAACCCAAGTTCGGGTTGGAATTTTTTTACGGCCTTCATCAACCCAATATTCCCCTCTGATATCAGATCCGAAACTGGTAGACCATATCCACGATATCGGAGAGCTATCTTTGCAACCAAACGAAGGTGACTCGTGACAAGTTCATGAGCAGCATCTTTATCGTTATACTTAATATAACGCTCCGCTAACATAAACTCTTGGTCTAAAGTTAGGACCGGAAATAGTTTTATTTGATTTAAATACGAAGATAATCCACTATCTGCATAAAGTGATGGTAGGGTAGATGAAACCATTATGATACTCCCATTAAACTATGATCGTCTAGGACGTTAATCTAAATAAACACACGTATTTTCTAATGAAATTACGTTAATACAGCGTGTTTAGATCTAAAATCTATTAAATAATGAGAATAATATAAATAAGTGTTCGACGCTTTTTTCATTTTCCATATCCTCCAAATGAGCAACATGTTAAAAATTAAACTAATTTTCTTTTATCTGCCGACATTCCTTTTAAAAAGCAAATGCCAACACTTTAATAAATATAGGAGCAATGAAGTAAAAGTCAAGTCTGGAAGACGCCGTCACTACAACGATCATATGCTTTCATTGATAAGAAAAAAATTATTAAAGTGATTAACTGCTGTTATTCACTCTAACCATAAATATATAATAATAATCCCACAATAACAGCTATTCCTGCGCCCCAAACAATAGGAGGTAATCCTTTATTACTTGATTGATTTTGTTTGTCATTAGTCTCGGATTCAACCGGTTGCGGAGTCCCTTCCTTTTTGTCGCCAACTTGTTCACCGCCAACAATTTCACTGAACTTCCTAAAAAAATCGTCTGCTTGTTTCTTTGCTACACCTTCAACCAAACGACTGCCAACACTTGCAAGCTTTCCGCCGACTTCCGCATTTGCCTCATATTTCAGCAAAGTTTGATCTCCTTGCTCAGTTAAGGTGACAGTAGCACCGCCTTTTGCAAAGCCTGCCACACCACCTTGACCCTCACCTGAAATTTTATAACCGTTGGGCGGGTCGAGATCAGACAAAGATACTTTACCTGTAAATTTAGCTTTTACTGGCCCAACTTTAGCAGTAACTTTAGCTACAAATTGAGTCTCAGACTCCTTACTGAGTTCCTGACAGCCATCAATGCATTGTTTCAGTATCTCAGGGTCGTTCAAAGCTTCCCAAACCAGGTTGCGTTTTGCAGGTATCTCATATTCGCCGATTAATTCCATTTTACCTCTCTCCAGCCTCATTATGCATATGACTACGCGTATATGTCTTTGCTTTCCATGTAAATATTTATTTTATTTTATCGAATTTTTATAAATATTTAGCGATTCCTGAAGCGACCTATTGTGATCATAGGTTTCCCTAGTTTCATTGCCTAAAGGCGACATCTCTAATAAGCGAAAAATATCCCCAACACCTTTATGCAAGTTCGGCGTTAATCCAAGCATCTGATACGTTTCTGAGATTTGGTCCATCTCACCAGCCCATCTACCCGCATCACATGCGAGCCGAGATACTCTTTTTTCAATTAATCTCCAGTGAAAATTTTGACTATCTTTAAGTTCACCCTGCAACTCTTCCCCAACGCCAAGCAACTCAGCTGCAATCAATGCGCTTGATTGCAAGGCCATGACCCCTTTAGTTAAAGCTGCATAGCATATTTTAATTGCAGAGGCATAGATCAGATTAGACCCTAAGTTCAAAAACTGAATATCACCGCCAGCAATGAAATCAATAAGTATTGCATTCTCCCCACTCGCATAGAATTTAGTTGGAGTGTTCATTCCAGGCGGGGGACCTATTATGCCTACTTTAATCATTTTACCACCAACACCAGAAATCAACTCATTCATTGAAAGCGTAGTTTCTGGCGAAATAGCATTGCAATCCACAAAGACTGGTAAATCTCGACTTAATTTTAAAGCAGCTACAAAACTTGCAGCAAATTCATACGCCTGGTCTGGCGGCATAATCGAGAAAACAAAATCACTATTATCTAAAAGTTGTTTCATACCCGAAACAACTTTCATATTTGATCTAGACGCCCGGTCTTTAGTCAAATCAGTTCTATTCTTGACAATAGTAAGCGTTGTGTGACCCCGCTTGAATAATTCTCGTGCTACAGCATGCCCCATATCACCTGCGCTGATAATACCAACCCTAAAATTTTTCACTTTCGATACCTTGTGTTAAATAAGATTAATAATTTTATTATCATAGATTAATTTTTTGAGCTTTACCCATAACCAGCACAACTTTTCGCGGACCAACTAACCACATCGCCAATATCGATATTAAACACAAAATTATTGCGAAAAGGAAGGCACTATTATAGTTATCATTATAATCATAAAAAATTCCTGTTATCCAAGGTCCAGCCGCTGCACCAATATTGCTAAAACCCCCAATTACGCCGAAGATTCGACCATAATATTTTCCAGAGAATAGATCAGCTGGCACACTTCCAAAAACTGAGGCTAGTCCGTACCCTATAAAACCTTGCAAGCCAACCATGAGGTAAATTAGCGTCATTGATGGAAAAAATTTGATTAGAAACAAACATGCATAAGTCAGTAGAAAGCCCATTAAAGCAATGGTCCAAGCAATCTCACGACCAAATTTATCGGAGAAAGCCCCAAGACTTATTTGCCCTATAACGCCTGTC
Organism: Rhodospirillales bacterium; assembly: GCA_016777585.1. Lineage (GTDB taxonomy): Bacteria > Pseudomonadota > Alphaproteobacteria > Rhodospirillales > UBA2165 > TMED23. The sequence continues at coordinate 3,033 of JADHRD010000029.1, forward strand.
AAACCAACGAGACCCAGTGCAAATGCCGCGAAATCTGCCGAGACACCAACATCAATCAAATATTTTGTTTGATGAACCTGAACAGCATACCAAGCATAAAGCGCTGTAGAGAAGGATACTATGAGCCACCAGAATTTTCCCGTTCTCATAGCTGTCGATAAGGTCCATTCTTTGTCATACCAATATTGATCGACAATTCGAGTATTTAAATTGCCAGAATCAGATAATTTTGTATTTGCATTTGAAATTTCATCCCCATCCACTTCCAAACCTAGTTCCTCAGGCCGATGCCGCTGGAAAATCAAATTTATTGGAATTACGATCAATATAATAATTAGAGCAAGCACGAATGCAGCTTGGCGCCACCCATCACTCAAAATTATATTTTGAATTAATGGTAAAAGCAATATTGCCCCAAGTCCAGCGCCAGCAAAAGCCAACCCCATTGCAAAGCCCCTCTTGCGGTCGAACCAATTTGGTAAAAACAAAGTATGCCCAAAATAACTCATAAATACCGAACCACCTATCAACAGAACACCTAAAGTAAAATAAAAATGCCAAGACTCACTCGAAATTGTTGAACCAATTAAACCTGCACTTGTAAGAACTGCTCCAAATGGAAGCACAACCCTAGGACCTAATTTATCCATCATCAGGCCGATGCAAGGTGTAAGTAATGTTGAAACAATGAAACCTATTGAAAACACCCCCGCAGTGACACCCCTTGACCATTTAAACTCGCTTAGTATTGGGGGAAAAAGAAGAGAAAAGGAAGTTCGGGCATTTACAGCTATAGCCATCGTCAAAAATGCTACCAACACGACAATCCAACCATAATAAAATGGCAAACTAGAACCAAGAGCCAATTTATTTTTTTGATTAAGACGAGGCATTGTTAGAAATATTTATACGGCTTATATTATTTCTTATTTGAACCATGTGCATAACTCAATATTACCTAAACAATAAAAATTATTATTTCATAATGGCAAGATTCAACGGTGGAAAAACATTTCTGAAAATGCGTCAATAGCGTAAATAGCTTCAGAATAAGAAATGTCTCCAAACAGAAATCTACTTAAAAAATAATTTACTCCACTTTGATCAATCTGCGCATCCACTATCTCTTTGACAACCTCTGGCTTCCCAACAATTGCTAATCCGCTGAGCACGAGATCATCAAAATCATCTGTATATGCCGCTAATGGGGGAGTTTCTCCATACCTATTCCATAACTTCATGAAACTTTGATACCAAACGGAATAAGCGCGCCTACCGATTCTTAGAGCACTCTCATTTGTTGACGCAATAACCACAAATCGAGTCATCCCCATATACGGTATTGCATCCGGTTCTTTGCCAAATTCCATCCATTTCGAACGATAATCATCAGTTATTTCACGTACAACGCTTACAACATTATTTGAAATAATATTTATTTTGTGTTTGGCAGGCCAAGATAATAAATTTGGCTTGGCGACGCCCATCCAAAGCGGTGGATGCGGAGCTTGCATTGGCTTCATTTCAAGCGGCAACTTATTTATGGTAAAATGTTTTCCTTCATAAGTGAGTTCTTTCGCATTCCACGCTTCCGCAAGAATATCAAAAATTTCACGATAAATTGCTGTTACGTCATTTGAATTAATTCCAAAGTAACTAGATTCGATGTTTGATATTCCCTTTCCTAACCCAATCTCAAGTCGGCCTCTACTCATATTATCCAACATACATATTTCTTCATATAATCGAACTGGGTGATACTGAGGCAAGCAATACACCAAGGGACCAAATCTTAGCTTTTGGGTTCGCTGTGCAATAGCCGATAAATAAACATTAGGAGAAGATGCCATTCCAAGCGTCGTCGCATGATGTTCTGCCACATGATACGCATAGAAACCGACCTCGTCATATTTCTCGGCAATTTTTAAGCGATCCTCATAAAAACCGTGAAGATCACTTGCGCCTTTATCAACGTGATCAAATATCCCGAATTTCATTTAGTCGCCCTAAACTTATTGAAAACAGTTAAAAACTGAATAACACTTTTTTTATTAGAGTAAACCTTATAAAAAAATCAGATTAGCAAAAAAATTATCATTCCTTATCACTATTTTAACGTTTTTAACTGATATTGATAGTCTAAATTAGGAATCCTGATTAAGGAATAAATAATGAATTTCCAGCTATGTAAAATTACTAAGATAGTTAGCGTATTTATAATTCTAATGACATTCTCATCAAACAAGTCAGAGTCTGCGATACTATTGGCCTCTATGGAATTTATTGATAAACCAGCGACTATATCGGACATGAGAGTTGGAAATCATCCAGATAAAACGCGTCTAGTTTTTGATGTGAGCCACCCAACAAATCTTGCATACACAGTATCAGATAATGGGACCTCGCTGAAATTATCGCTACCAAAAGCAGTTTGGGTCGGCACAAAAGAAATTAATCGTATAGCTGGCGGTAATATTGCGAAATTAAAGAGGGACTCAAATCCCAAAAGTACAAATTTAACGATTACAAGCCGTCATCCAATAAGAGTTAAAAATACATTCTTTTTGCAACCTAACAAAAATAAGGGTCACCGCATTGTTGTCGACATAGCCAAATCTTCATTATCGTTTACTAAATTATCGAAAGCGGTAACAAGTGACGCCAATATCGAACTTGGAGTTCGATCGAATTCAAAAATTGAGATCGCACAGGCAATAAATACAGGCAACCCCTACATTCAGAGGGCATTTCCCCGAAAAACAAAAAAACCTACCGCGTCAGAAAAAATGACTAAATCTTATCAAGAAGATAAATCGGATGTTGTCCAAAATTTATATGCCAGAGGCTCAATAGGTTTGAGTATGTTCAATGAAACTTCAACTTTAGGCGGCAAATCAGATTTCGACGCCGAATTTGAACCGGGGTTCATCCTTAACGGTGCTATTGGAATGAAATTAGAGAATAATTTTAGGGCGGAGGGAGAGTTTTTATTTTCGCAATCTTCGTTAAAACAAATTTCGGGCACCTCAAATGGAATAACTCATAACACAGAAAATGTAAGTGGGGATCTATCAGCATTAGCTTTAATGGGTAATGCTATTCTAGATATTCCAATGAATTCCCGAGCAACACCTTATGCGATGGCAGGTGCTGGATTAACAGCACTATCATTAAATGATTTCCAGGCTTCAAATATAAGTCTCGTTGACGACATGGATTGGGTGTTAGCTTTCCAAATTGGCGGCGGCATATCATTAGAACTGGACAGAAAAACCGATATCGAAATAGGATATCGTTACTTCGAATCCCAAGATCCAGAGTTCTCGGACGTAACGACAACGCCGTTTAAGAGTAATTTTTCGGGCCACAATTTTTTAATTGGTGCAAAAGTTAATTTAAATTAAAAGTTAGATAACTTCAGCAGAATTCCGCAATATTAAATTTATGCAACTCCATTATAATTTGCAAAGTTGTTAAATCCGCTTGAACAGTGTAGCTAGGGGAACAACCATCTACTCGATCGAAAAGAATTTTTTATGCCAACTAATCAACGTTTAAATGGTCATCGACCAACCGGATTACTGCATCTTCTTGATCCGGCATTAAAACTTGCCAATCATCCTGAAGAGGACAATTATAATTTTGATTTGTATGCTGCGCTTGACTCTGTGGTCAGGCTCGAATCTAAGGTTCCCGAAACTGCATTCAGCGCTCAAACACTTGGTACAGAAAGAGATGGAAGTGCAGTTCTGATAAATCATGATGGTATATTATTAACCATTGGTTATTTAGTATTAGATGCAAATTCGATTATAATAAAGGCATATGGAGAAGAACCGATTCCAGCAGAATTGGTCGGTTATAACCACGAGACCGGATTGGCACTTATTCATGCATTAAGGCCACTAAATAAAAAACCGATTGAGAATTCAAAAGAAGACCGAATTGAAGAAAAAATGTCGGTAATCGTTGCGCCGTATGGCGGAGAACATCATTCAATTTGCGCTGAGGTTGTATCAAGGAGAGAGTTTTGTGGATCATGGGAATATATGATAGATAATGCTATATTCACAGCCCCAATTCATCCAAACTGGAGTGGAGCCGCTTTAATCAACGAAGCTGGAAAGTTGTGCGGTATTGGTTCATTGTGGGTCAATGATGCTATGGAAGCGCGAAGCAATGATAACAATCAAGATGTTGCCGGAAACATGTTTGTTCCGAGCAATCTTTTAACTCCTATATACAATGACTTGATTTCATATGGTGTAGCGTCTGCAACAACGCGCCCTTGGCTAGGTCTGTATACTTCAGAGGTGGCCGATCAGTTATTTGTTGCAGGGATAGTTCCAGATGCTCCAGCAGATAAGAGCGACCTCGAGATAGGCGATTTGATAACAGGTATAAACAACCACAGTACTGCATCACTCTCAGAAATGTATAAGAAAATCTGGTCTTTAGGTGTGGCTGGTATAGATATTACAATCAATATAATACGAGATGGCTTGGATCTCGATGTTCTCATAAAAACTGATAACCGCTATAATTATATGGACAAACGCAAAGAGCATTAATATATGGACATTAAGATAAAGCTATCTTAGTTACTAAACTTAAAATTCCGCTTGAATGAAAAACTACAAAAATATGAATGAAATATCAAAATCAATTATTCAAAGACGCACATTTGCAATTATTTCTCATCCGGATGCTGGTAAAACAACGTTAACAGAAAAACTATTATTATTCGGTGGAGCCATTCAAATGGCGGGTGCGGTTAAGGCTCGCGGCAATACACGAAGGTCTCACTCGGATTGGATGAAAGTTGAGCGAGAACGAGGAATATCCGTAGCATCTTCGGTAATGACATTTAATTATTTTGAAAATACATTCAATCTACTCGACACACCAGGTCACCAAGATTTCAGTGAGGACACATACAGAACATTAACGGCAGTAGACTCCGCCGTCATGGTTATTGATGCAGCGAGAGGAATAGAACTACAAACAAAAAAATTATTTGAAGTTTGTCGGCTTCGTGATGTGCCAATTGTTACCTTCATCAACAAGATGGATAGAGAAGCAAGAGACTCGTTTGAAATCCTTGATGAAATTGAACAATCTCTTGCTTTAGACGTCACTCCAGCAACTTGGCCAATTGGAATGGGTCGTGATTTCCTGGGCTGCTATGATATTATTAATGATCAATTAGTTCTAATGCCAAAAGGTAAAGCAACAGGAAGTGCCGATGAAAATCAAGATCCTGGTTTGATTGAAAAGTGTGAGGGTTTAGACGACCCTAAGTTGAATAAACTACTCCCCGATTATGCCTTGGAAAAATTACGGACAGAGGTCGAAATGGTTCGTGGTTTGTGCCCTCCCTTTGACTTAGAATCTTATAAAGAAGGAAGTTTAACGCCTATATTCTTTGGTAGTGCGATAAATAATTTTGGAGTGCGGGAGTTGCTCAATGGTTTAAGTAAATACGCTCCTTCGCCCCGCCCGCAACCCTCAAAACATCGAACTATTGAGCCAACTGAAAATAAGGTTAGCGGTTTTGTTTTTAAAATTCAGGCCAATATGGATCCCAAGCATAGAGATAGAATTGCATTCCTACGTTTGTCCTCTGGTCACTTCAAGCGAGGCATGAAACTCAAACATGTTCGCAGCAAAAAGACTATTGCGCTTCATAACCCTGTGTTATTTCTTGCTCAAGATCGAGAAACTGCAGAAGAGGCCTTCGCCGGTGACATCATCGGCATACCAAACCATGGCAACTTAAGAATTGGTGATGCTTTGACAGAGGGTGAAGAAATACAGTTTACCGGAATACCAAATTTTGCACCAGAATTATTACAAACGGTGCGCCCAAAAGATCCGATGAAAGCAAAACATTTAGGCAGAGCTCTTCAACAGCTTGCTGAAGAGGGAGCAGCTAGAGTTTTAAAACCTAGAATTGGGGCTGATTGGATTGTTGGAGTGGTAGGAACATTACAATTTGAGGTAATGGCCGATCGAATACGAACGGAATATGAAGTGCCAGTTATTTTTGAATCAACATCTCTATACACGGCAAGGTGGATTGAAGCAGAAAGCCATATCATTCTAAAAAATTTTATTGACTCAAACAGCGGAGCTATTGCAGATGACCACGATCAAGATCCTGTTTTTCTTGCGAGGAATGCGTGGCATCTAGACCGTGCTGCAGAAGACTTTCCTGACATATCATTTCTTAAAATAAAAGAACAGTTAAGCTGATAACTCTGATTTACTTACACTTGTTTCTTTGTAACTAATAACAAATTTGGTTCTTGCTCAGGATAAAATTTCTTTGATATTCTCAAAACACTATATAAAAAATATCTATCGTAAACAAAAAAATATTCACAACAAAATTCTTCAAGGCTATGAAATCTAAAACTAAGGTGTATTTTGAAACCATTGTCCTCAAAACATTCATCTAATGCGAATAACAAATTCGTATTAGATGAAAGATTAATTATTGACACTTATTTCATCACTAATCTAAGCTTATGCAGTATATTGCTGATGAATGATGCGCGATATCCTTGGATAATAGCTGTTCCAAGGAGAAACAAAATTAAAGAAATATATGAACTAAAGTCGCGCGACCAATTACTATTACTTCGTGAAATTAACCTCGTGGCAGAAATAATAAAGAGCAAGTTTGAATCGGATAAAATTAATATTGGCGCAATGGGAAATATTGTTCCTCAATTGCACATTCATATTGTTGGTCGTAAAGAGAATGATCCCGCTTGGCCAGCTCCGGTCTGGGGATTTGGCGCTCCGCTGACTTATGAGAAAAAAAATGCTACCGAAATTATTATAAATTTAATTAATGAATTACAAACCTCCCCTTAAAGAATAATTATATCAACACCTGAATCAAAAAGTTTGCTAACATAATTCGAACGACCCTCTAAAACAGCACGCTGATTTATATAGCCTTTATCGGTAATTTCATTAGAATCAATATCAGGTGGATCAACTAGAAATAGCGCACGCGCAACCTTTCTGCTCGTACTCTTGTTCTTGAGATTGTAATCATTAAGGCCAACCAATAACTCGTTAATAACATTTTTGTGCCGCAAAATTTCTTCGTTTGAAGTCTCTTCAGAAATAGGTCTGCATAATTTTTTACAAGAATTAATATTCGGAAAAATTAATATGCCAATTTCTTGGCGATCATGCCCTGCAATTACAATATCCTGCGCGACTCGATCTATTTTTGCCAGAATATCCGTCCGTATATTACCAACGGAGACCCAGGTTCCTGAAGATAACTTAAAGTTTTCTGCTACACGGCCATCAAATATAATGCCCTTTTCAGGTTTTTCTATATCTTCAAAGCGCACTGCATCACCAATACGATAATATCCCTCTTCATCAAAAGCTCGCTTAGTGAGCTCTGGTTGTTTCCAATACCCTGGCGTAACATTGGGACCCTTAACTTTTATCTCTAACTTCCCTTCATTAGGCGTCAGCTTTAATTTGGTTGAAGGAATAGGTATGCCAATTACACCAGCCTTCGAGATAGGCCAATAAACCTGCGTACAATCGGGAGCAGTTTCAGTGGCACCCCATCCTGATAACATCATAACCTGTTCACCGATTGTTTGTCTTGAAAGAGCCTCAAGTTTATCCCACGTACTCTGTGTCAATGCGGCAGCGGCATAAAATATTACATCTAAGTTTCGAAAAAATGTCTCTCTTAGCCGATTATCAGTCTCGAAGTAAGGTAACAACATATCAAATCCGCGCGGAACATTGAAATAAATAGTTGGAGATATTTCTTTCAAGTTTGCAACGGTTTTGTCGATTAGACCAGGAGCTGGTTTGCCAGAGTCAATGTACAATGTACCACCATTCCTTAAAATCATATTTAGATTATGATTGCCACCGAACGTATGATTCCATGGCAACCAATCAACCGTAACAGGCGGCTTATCCTCCAAAAATTTCCAGACCTGAGAAATTGCCTGTTGATTTGAGCAAAGCATCCTTTGAGTATTGATGACACCTTTAGGCTGCCCTGTGGATCCAGAAGTGAATAATATCTTTGCAATGGTATCATGATTAACTTCGCTATAAGCTTCACCGACATCTGATGTAGAATTAGTATCCACTAAAGTATTAAATTCAACAAAACTATTGTCGTCAGTTAAATTAGTACTGACGACTTTTTCAGTGTTAGATAATTCAGTAATATTCAAAGCACGCAAAAATTTATTATTGTCAGAAGCATAAACGAGACCAGGTGAGGTAATCTGAAGAATTTTCTTCAACTTGCCGAGATCTTGAGACATTAGTGAGTAGGCTGGTGAAATTGGAACAACAGGAATACCAACATGCATAGCGCCAAAAAGAAGCAGCGCGTTATCAATTGAGTTATCCGACAAAATAGCAACTGGGCGTTCTATGGATAATTTACGGTCTATCAAAGCTTGTCCAACCGATTTTGTTTTTTTCAAAAAATCCTGATAAGTAATTTCATTCCAGAAATTATCGTTATCGATTTTTTCGGCCAAAAATATATTATCTGGAGTTTTTTCAGCCCATTTTGCGACCCAAACACCTAAATTTTTCGGATAAGCACCAATAATATCAGAAGATTTCAGAAGTATCTCCCCATTATCTTTTCTATTTAATTCAACTGCGGGCTCAGCTAAATTGAGACATTTTCTCGATATATTCAAAGTCATAATCCATATTTTATTATTTATTTTCTAAAGGCTCTTCGATTTAATCCTTAAGAACAATAAAAATAAAGAATTAAATTGGAAAATAAATAGTTGCAAGTAAATACAAGCTTGTCTTTACAACATAGTAAGCTGTATACAGGCGCCATAAAGTAGGCAAAAGAAACAAAAACTATTTTCAGAAATTGAATATCAATGGGAAATATAAAGTCGATGAATTTACGTAACATCGCTATCATAGCACATGTCGATCATGGCAAAACAACACTTGTCGATTGCTTGCTTAAACAAAGCGGAACATTTCGAGATAATCAACAAGTACAAGAACGTGCCATGGACTCAAACGATCTTGAGAGAGAACGTGGCATTACTATTTTAGCAAAGTGTACGTCTGTTGAGTACAAGAATACTCGAATAAATATAATAGACACCCCTGGACATGCGGACTTTGGCGGGGAAGTTGAACGAATTTTAAGTATGGTAGATGGCGTCGTTTTATTAGTGGATGCGGCTGAAGGCCCTATGCCTCAAACAAAATTTGTTCTAGGAAAAGCGCTAAAACTTGGATTAAGGCCAATTGTACTCATCAATAAGATAGACCGCCCTGATCAGCGAGCTGACGAAGTTTTAGATGAAATATTTGACTTATTCGCTGCAATGGAAGCGGACGAATATCAATTAGATTTTCCGCATCTATATGCGTCCGCGAAGCAAGGCTGGGCGTCGAAAGAGACTGATGATCCAAAAGATAGTATGGATCCGTTATTTGATCTTATTGTCAATCATGTTGCAGAACCCAAAGTGAATGGCACGGAAGACTTCAAGCTTTTAGTTACAACTCTGCAAGCTGATCCTTACCTAGGCAGAATATTAACGGGGAAAATCGAGTCTGGTAAAGCTACAAGAAATATGGCGATTAGAGCATTAGATCGTGAAGGACATGTTATTGAAGAAGGCAGAGCAAGCCAATTATTAGCATTCCGAGGCTTAGATAGGGTACCTGTTGACGAAGCTGGCGCGGGAGACATCGTCGCTATAGCAGGCTTGGCTAAAGCCACGGTTGCAGATACTATTTGTGTACCGAATATTACAGAAGCAATTGACTCACAACCAATTGATCCCCCCACTCTATCTATGAATTTCGCAATTAATGACTCTCCACTTGCTGGCACTGAAGGTAGCAAAGTAACTTCTCGAGTAATTTGGGATCGTTTAACTTCGGAAGCTGAGGGAAATGTGGCTCTTCATGTTCGACAAACGGATGATTCTAACTCATTTGAAGTCTCTGGGCGAGGCGAACTACAGTTAGCAGTTTTAATTGAAACGATGAGGCGGGAAGGCTTCGAGCTAACAATCTCAAGACCCAGAGTTGTTTATCGTGAGGACCCCGAAACAGGAAAACGCCTCGAACCTATTGAAGAAGTAATTATAGATGTAGATGACGAATATTCAGGCACCGTAGTTGAAAAACTATCAGCTCGAAAAGGTGAAATGCTAGAAATGAAATCTGCTGGTAGCGGGAAACAGCGTATGACCTTCCATGTGCCTTCAAGGGCTCTTATTGGTTACCATGGAGAATTCCTAACAGATACGAGAGGTACAGGCGTAATAAACCGACTATTTCATGGTTATAGCGCATATAAAGGAGTTATAGAGGGTCGTAGAAATGGGACGCTAATCTCACTTGGTGATGGGAAAGCAATTGCTTATGCTTTATGGAAGATGGAAGATAGGGGACCTATGTTTATCCGGCCAGGAGATAAAGTTTATACGGGTATGATTATTGGTGAACACAGCCGAGGAAATGATCTCGACGTAAATCCGCTTAAGGGCAAGCAACTTACGAATATCAGGTCTTCGGGAAAGGATGATGCAGTAGACTTAACTACACCAATCGAAATGGGGTTGGATAAAGCAATCGCTTATATCAGCAATGATGAATTAGTCGAGGTTACCCCAGAATCTATTAGATTAAGAAAGAGATTCTTGGATATTCATGAGCGGAAACGACATTCTAAACAATCAGAATCATAAACATTGTTAAATGGTAAAAACCCAAATTTTTACAAATATTTTGATATGATGTTCTTTTAACAAAAACGAGATTATTCAGATTAGAAACTTGATAGAACCCCGTTTAAATCAAAGCGACAAAATTTTTTTTGTAATCAAAAATCAGATCTACGATATTTATAGGCTAGCTATTCCTATTGTCTTATCTAGGGCGGGGATGATGACATTAATCGTTGTTGATGCCGCTATGGTTGGACACTTTTCCGCACTTGAACTGGGTTATCAAAGTATTGGACTAGCTCCAATGATGTTTATAATTGTAACCAGTATTGGATTAATGAGCGGAACCCTAGTGACCACAGCCAACTACTTTGGATCAAAAAATCTCAAAAAATGTGGATTAGTTTGGCGCCGATCATTAGCATACGCTTTTTTCCTTGGAATTATTGGCATTTTAATATCAAGTTTTGGAGAGGAAATACTTTTAGCTAGCGGACAAAATAAGGCACTCGCATCTGGTGGTGGCAAAATTATTCAAATATTAGGTTGGTCAACACCAGCTTTATTAATTTACATTGCCAGTAGTTTTTTTCTAGAGGGCTTAAAGCGTCCAAACGCAACCATGCTAATCATGCTCCTCGGCAACCTATCTAATATTTTTCTCAACTGGATTCTAGTTTTTGGTAATTTTGGTTTCCCAGCATTAGGGGCTTCTGGTTCAGCATACTCAACTGGCGCAGTAAGAATAATAATGGCAGTTTCAATCGTTTATTACATTTGGACCCTGAGAGATCACATTAAATTTAATATCCGAGGCTCAAACAATATATTTTTGAATGGTGGGTGGAACGAGTGGTCCAGAATGAGAAAAATTGGTTTTGGTGGAGGAGCAAGCAATGCCATCGAATCGGGGGCTTTTTCTTCGATGACTATCTTTGCAGGCTTACTTGGCATTATCGAGTTAGGGGCATTTACACTCTCATTTAATATGCTAGCTTTAACATTTATGTTTGCCCTAGGTTTCGGCTCTGCAACGGCGGTTTGTGTTGGGAATGCGTCTGGTAGGGGTGATATTGTCGAAATGAGAATAGCGGGCTGGACAGGTCTCGCATTAACAATAATTACTCTAGCATTACTAGGCTCTCTATTGGCGCTATTTAATAGTCAAATAGCCTCAAGCTTTACTCAGGATGCGGACTTAATTGTTAAAACTTCTTCAATGATAGCTTTTATTGGTATTGTTTTAGTCATTGATGGTGGTCAGAGCGTTATGGCACATGCATTAAGGGGCTGCGGTGAAACTTGGGTTCCGGCAGCACTTCATTTTATATCTTATATACTCGTTATGATCCCCTTGGGTTACTATCTCTCGATAATTTCTGGTCGGGGGATTGCTGGATTATTTGAGAGTATTCTTATAGCGAGTGTTCTATCATTGTCTCTTGGTTCAATCAGATTTAACTTTTTAACAAAAAAAATATTAACTTGATACACAATTAATGCAAAGTGGCGTGGCTAAATCATATTCCAACCTTTTAGGCGAAATCGCCTCTTCGCATTTAACGCAATATCCGTATTCATTATCAGTAATACGCTTTAATGCTCTCTCTATTTTTAATAATTCAGCATTTCTACGCCGACCTTGTTCAAGAGCCATTTCCTGAATTTGTATTGCATCAATTCTTGATAAACGGCCAACCTGTGACTGGTCAAGTTCAACCGCTTTCCTGTCATTGCTTGTTATTTCTGTGCGTTTAAGAAGTTCAGCTCTTTGCCTCTTTAGCTGTCCTTCAATTTTTTTAAGAATGATTTTCAAATTTATTCCACTCGTCTATTTTTTTTGCTTTTAATATAGGTACGGATTATATATGAAAATTCGAGTTCAGTGGAATAAATAAATTTATACTTGGGGGGATTGTGAAATGACCGTTATAGACATTCATACACATATGTTTGGTGAGTCATGGCTCAAAATGTTGAACGAACACGGCGGTCCAACTTATAGCGCGGGGACATTAAGTGACGGCCGCGACTATTTAATTGAAAAAGGAGCCGCCGCATGTGCACTTGAAAAAGAAGCTTTCGATTATGACGCTCGCATCGAGGCAATGAACCAACATGGGATAGATATCTCGATCGTATCGTTAACCTCACCAAACGTTTATTGGGGAGGAGAACAAATAAGCATTAAGACAGCAATACTCGCCAATGATGAAATGGCGGCTGGCCAAAGAGCATATCCTGATCGTATTCGTTGGTTTGCTTCTATCCCTTTTGAATATCCGGAAGCTGCAATTCAAGAACTCCATCGAGCGGTAGAGATAGGTGCTGTAGGCGTTATGGCGACAGCAAGTATTAATGGCAGACACTTAATTGATCCGCTATTTGCACCAGTATGGGCTGAAATAGATAAACTTGAACTACCGGTACTAATACATCCAACTGCTCCTTTTGGCTCAAAGGAGGCAGAATTTGGAATAGAGCGAATATTAATGCCTGGAGCCGGATTTATGTTTGATACAACCATAGGGATCGCAAGAATGGTAGTTGATGGTTTTTTTGAGCAATACCAAAAACTAAAAATAATAGCATCCCATGGTGGCGGTTATCTTCCATATGTGAATGGACGCATTGATATGTTTTTTAAGCTTGAAACACTATCTAAATTTAAAATTGATAGGCTACCTAGCGAATACTTCAAACAGATTTATTATGATGCAGTGCTATATGATCCGGGAGCTTTATCATTGTGCATAGACATTGCTGGTCCAGAAAAAGTTTTGTTTGGAACTGACTTTCCCATGCCATGCGACGTTCCTAAGCTTTATGATTTGATCGATAGCCGGCCAAAAGATGAAGCTGCAGCTATAAAAAGTAGCAATGCTGTTAAACTATTTAATTTATAATAAATAAAGACAAAGAATTGTTAGAATATATTCAAGTAAATGAAGCTAAACTCGAATGTCAGCACATTAAGGTTCCGGGTCGGGAAGCACTGCCAACTCTAGTTTTTCTGCATGAGGGTTTAGGCTGCGTTGCGCTATGGAGAGACTTTCCATTAAAACTATGCAAAACGTTGAAGCTCAATGGATTTATTTATAGTCGTCAAGGATATGGAGCATCTGACCCTATAACATTACCGCGCAACATAGACTTTATGCACCGCGAAGCATACGATACAGTCTCAACTGTTTTAGATGTCGCGAATATTAACTCAGCAATCTTAGTCGGTCACAGTGATGGTGGTTCAATCGCTTTAATTCATGCAGGAGGCATACAAGACGATCGAGTAAAAGCAATATCGACCATTGCAGCCCATGTATTTAATGAAGAGTTGACAACAAAAAGTATCGAAGCTGCAAAAAATGCTTTTGAAAATGAAAATCTAAGGACAAAACTCGCAAAATATCACGGTGATAATGTTGATTGTGCGTTTCGAGGTTGGAACGATATTTGGTTAAGTCAAGAATTTTTAAATTGGAACATTGAGGAATTTCTGCCAAAGATTAAGATTCCAACTTTAGCAATACAAGGCTCCAATGATCAATATGGGACCATTAATCAAATCAAAGCAATTGAAAAAGGACTTCAATGCACCAAGCAAATAAAAATAATACAGGATGCACAACATTCACCTCATTTAACTAATCAACATACAACATTAGATATTTTAGAGAAATTTTTTATAGAAAAGCTCAATATTTAATCATCGAATAGGATTTAAATAATATTTGCGATCATAGTTCAACCACTACGATATTAGACTGGTACATTTTATTATAATTTGAGATAGTTAGAACATTATAACTATTTATATTCTCTGGAGTAAAAAATGCCAAATAACGAGAAACATCCGATAGTAATTATAGGCGGAGGGATCGGCGGATGCGCGGCTTCGTTAGCACTTTCTAAAAAGGGATATAAATCTATTGTCATAGAAAAATCACGAGTGTTCTCTGAAATTGGTGCAGGAATTCAATTAGGACCAAACGTTCACAAGATGTTTGTTAAATTAGGTCTGGATCAAGCTATTCAAGACATCGCGTTTTATCCTGATAATATATTCATGAAAGATGGTATAACTGGAGAATTAATCACCAAAATTGTTACTGGTAAAGATTTCCAATTACGTTTCAACGGACCATACGGCGTGATTCATCGCGGCGATTTACTAGAGGTAATTGTCGATGCATGTAAAAAGTCGGATTTAATTGAGCTCCGAACATCCACTGAAATAATAGACTATGAAGAGACCAAAACCGGAATAGTCGCGATAACATCTGATCAAGAAAAAATTTTTGGAAGTGCTCTAGTCGCAGCCGACGGCATATGGTCCAAAACTCGGTCTAATATAGTTAATGACGGTGACCCCATTATTTCCGGCCATATTGCCTATAGAGCAGTTTTGCCAATATCCGAGGTCCCGGAATTTTCCCAAGACAACGATGTAGTTTTATGGGCTGGTCCAAAATTTCACCTCGTACATTATAAATTAAGAAGGGGTGAGCTTTTTAATATAGTTGCTGTATTTCATAGTGATCGATACGAGGAAGGATGGGATGCTTTTGGTGATCCCGAGGAGCTCCAAATACGTTTTAAAAATGCTACAGCCGATGTTCAATCACTTCTAGGTAAAATAGATTCTTGGAAAATGTGGGTATTATGTGATCGAGAGCCCGTAAGAAATTGGTCTAAAAATCGTGTTACTTTACTTGGAGACTCTGCACATCCGACACTTCAGTATTTAGCTGCAGGAGCGGGCATGGCAATTGAAGATGCGGTGGTGCTTGCTGATTGCTTATCACAAAATAAACAAAATTACGAAGAAGCCTTTATCCAATATCAAGAAACCCGATATTTAAGAACCGCCCAAGTTCAAACAACAGCCCGACTTTATGGTCAATTATACCATGCTAGTGATGTTGTGGGAGAACTAAGAACTAATATGTTAAAAAATAAAGACCCTTATAATTATGAGGGCATTGCTTGGTTATATGATGGAATTTAGTTAATTTATATGGCTCTCTAACTGTTGCAGGCTCACTAAACCTTTTTCCTGGTCAGAGTTGAAAATCCCTGAGTTTGAGGATTTTTATTCTCATGTTTATTCATAGATTTTTTCTTATTTTTCTTAACCTTAACCCTAACCTTAGACTCAGACTTTATAACTAATTTCTCCTCTTTCCGATCATTGGTGTCGGGATTTTCATTAGATCTTTTTCTTTTCCCTTTATTTTTGTTAGTTTTATTAAATTTTTTCCTTTTAACTTTACTAGGTTTTCGGTAATAATCTTCAGTTTGAGTTCTCAAATCTTTACTATCACCAATAACTGCTTCATCACTATTTTCTAAATTATTTTGATCCGATTTATTATTCCCCAACTCTGCTGGCATATTGCCAATTCGGTCCACAGTCATGCTTTTTTCCAGTTTCCTTGAAGGCCCGAGATTGGATAAAAATTTTTCTGCGCTTCTTGATGCAACTTCGAAAAACGTCTTATTTTCCAATATTCGAATTGCTCCTATATCTTGCTTATCAACACCCCCAGCCCGAATTAAAGCCGGTAGCACCCACCGCGCCTCAGCGGTATGTTTGCTTCCGACTGATAATGAAAACCACTCAGCATCACCAAATTTCTCTTGAATTTTTTCACGATTATTTTTGCGCCCTTTAGATTTAGAAGGTTTATTACGCCTCTGGTTTCGACTATTATTAGTATCCATCTCAGACTCAAATTTCTCATCTACAGAGAGTTCTTCAGGTGCCGATTGACCAGATCTATATGCCCTCATAAACGCAACCGCTAATTGTTCAGCACTATGATTCGAGGTTAATTTCTTGACTAGTTTAACTTCACCATCTTGTAATGGATTAGAAAGAATAGGATCTAACAATATTCGTTCATCATCACGTTGCATAATTTCCAGTAAAGTTGGTGGGCCCGACCACTTCGCGTTAATTTTAGCACTCTGAAAAAGCCTCTCCGCGCGTTTTTTAGCTCCAAATGGCACTATCACAGAACTAACACCTTTACGACCAGCCCGTCCAGTTCGCCCGCTTCTGTGTAAAAGTGATTCTCGATTCTTTGGCAAATCTGAATGAATCACGAGTTCTAGGTTTGGCAAGTCTATTCCACGAGCCGCAACATCAGTAGCAATACAAACCTTTGCACGGCCATCTCTGATCGCCTGCAATGCATGCATTCTTTGATTTTGGCTTAGTTCGCCAGATAATGCGACCACAGAAAAACCTCGATTTGTAAATCTATTGGTCATGCGATTAACTGTTGCTCGGGTCGCACAAAAAACAATAGCTGTTTTGGCATTATAGAATCGTAATATGTTGATAATCGCATTTTCACGTTCATTATTTGACACAGTATAAGCACAATATTCAATATCACGATGTTGTTCTTGATCAGATGACACGTTAACTCTAACCGCATCGCGTTGATAACGTTTTGCAAGTGTAGCAATTGTTTTTGGAACGGTAGCAGAGAACATCAGGGTTCTTCGATCAACAGCGGAAGCCTTTAAAATTGTCTCCAATTCCTCTCTGAAACCCATATTAAGCATTTCATCTGCCTCATCTAACACAACAGCCTTAATATGTGATAGGTCCAGAGACTTCCGTTTTATATGATCACATAATCTTCCTGGGGTTCCCACGACAATGTGGGCACCCTTCTCCAATGAGCGTCGCTCTGACCTGATATCCATCCCTCCAACACATGATGCGACAAGTGCATTTGTAGAGGTATAAAGCCAATTCAATTCACTCTTTACCTGTAACGCCAATTCACGTGTAGGAGCAATTATAATGGCCAGAGGTGAACTTACATTTTTGAAAGTAGCTTGATTACCTAGTAAGGTTGATGCAATCGAAATACCGAAGGCAACAGTTTTCCCTGATCCAGTTTGCGCCGAGACCAGAAGGTCAACATGTTCTAGCTCAGGCGCCATAATTGCGATCTGGACAGGCGTGGGTTTATCATAACCACGATCCTCCAGTGCTTTACCAAGCCCCGCCGTGACCCCATCAAAATTAGTCATTTACTTTTCTTTCGGAAACAAATTAGGTTATTTAGCAAGCTAAGAGAGCTACAATTAGGGAAACATACATGAATAATGCAATAAATCTTAGTTAAGTGTGAACCTTTTACTGTATGAATTTTTCAATGTAAAGCTCTCTGCAACTCTGGTAGCGCGAGGATTAGATTATTACATATTTCTTTTAAATTCTGATCGCATATCGTGTAAGATTGGCTCAGTATATCCAGAGGGCTGATTTCTGCCCTTGAAAATTAGATCACAGGCAGCAATAAATGCTTTACCATTATAATTGGGAGCCATTTTAGTATAATTATAATCATGTTGATTTTGTTCATCAACAATAGTTGCCATTTTTTTTAACGTTTTCGTGATTTGATCATTTGTACAAATACCATGGTACAACCAATTTGCTATATGTTGGCTTGAAATTCTTAATGTGGCTCGATCCTCCATTAGGGCGATATTATCAATATCTGGAACTTTAGAGCACCCAACACCTTGGTCAACCCACCGAACAACATACCCAAGTATACCTTGTACATTGTTGTCTAATTCTCTCTGAATTTCATCGGATGTAAGTTTTCTGCCAGCCAACAATGGTATTTTTAGAATATCATCCAAATCTGCTCTTTTTCGAATTAAAAGTTCATTTTGGCGCTCAACCACATTACACTGATGGTAGTGTATTGCATGAAGCGTAGCTCCCGTTGGCGAGGGAACCCACGCTGTGGTAGCCCCTGATTCTGGATGTGAAATCTTTTCATTATACATCGCAGCCATTTCATCCGGCATAGCCCACATTCCTTTGCCAATCTGAGCTTTATTTCGAAATCCAGTTTCCAGACCAATATCAACATTCCAATTTTCATAAGCATTTATCCACGGAGCTTTTTTTATCTCAGATTTAGGTAAAAATGCTCCCGCTTCCATACTTGTATGTAACTCATCACCAGTGCGATCGAGAAATCCAGTATTAATGAAGACGATCCGATCTTGCGCGGCCCGAATGCATTCCTTTAAATTTACTGTGGTGCGTCGCTCCTCATCCATTACACCTATTTTAATTGTCTTTGGAGTAATCCCGAGAGAAGTTTCTACATGATCAAAAATTTCACAGGCAAATGCCACCTCTTCTGGACCATGCATTTTAGGCTTAACAATATAGATTGAACCACTCTTACTATTGGTAAAATTACCAGTTTGTTGCAAATCATGAGAACCTATCAATCCTGTAAAAAATGCATCCATTATGCCTTCCGGTATCTCTTTACCATTTTGATCAAGTATCGCAGGAGTTGTCATCAAATGCCCCACATTACGAACCAACAGCAGGGATCGTCCAGATAAAGTTAAAGCATCATTTGCAGGAGAAATATATTTCTTATCTGGATTCATGCGCCTTGTCATGATTTTACCAGACTTCTCAAATGTGTCCTCTAGTTCACCCGTCATTAAACCTAAAAAATTTTCATAAATTAGAGCTTTGTCTGATGCATCAACAGCGGCAACAGAATCCTCAAAATCCAGTATCGTTGTCATCGCAGCCTCTAATATAACGTCCTTAACTCCAGACTTACTTAACTTACCAATTGGAGAGTTGCGATCTATATGAATTTCAATATGAATCCCATTGTTCTTCAGAAGGACTAATGAAGGCTCTTCGTTACTCCCTTTATACCCAACGAATTGATTTTCTTTGGCTAAGTGAGTTTTTGAACCATCGGCCATAGTCATGAATAAACGTTCATCTATGATAGAGTATTTAGTGACTTCACAATATTTTGAACTTGAGAGACTGCATGTTTGGTCCAAGAAATTTGAAGCAAATTCAACTACTGCGTCACCTCTCTCAGCATTATACTTATTACCTCTACTCTTATCTCCCGCCTCACTAATTACATTTGTTCCATAAACGGCATCATAAAGGCTTCCCCAACGTGCATTAATAGCATTTAGAGCGAACCTTGCATTCGACGCCGGAACAACAAGTTGCGGTCCTGCTATTTTAGAAATTTCGGGATCCACATTGGCTGTAGATATTGTGAAATCTTGTTGTTCAGGAACCAGGTAACCAATCTCATATAGCATTTTTTTATGGGCAATTGGATCGTGAACTTCCCCTCTGTGAGAGTAAAACCATTCATCTATCGTGTTTTGAAGATCTTGGCGTATTTTTAGAAGCTTGGAATTTTTCGGAGCTAATTTATTCAAGCACTCTGAGAGTCCACTCCAAAAATTATCAGACTTAATATTGAGTTTGGGACTAATTTTTTTTTCAACCAATTCAACTAAAATATTTGACACCAATAATCCACTTTTTCTTGTTCGATCATTCATTAATTTTTCCTCCCACGAGGTGCCAACCATTATTAAAAAACAACAATAGGCTTGGTAATTTTTGAAATCAAGAATACAAATAAACTAAATTATCAATAAATGCCGTTTATATTTCCATAAAAGGAAACAGATACGGGAATTCACGGTTGTAATTTAAAGTTTCAATCCGATACAATAGACAATTCATCGCTACTTCAATAGATTTTAATTATATGGATAAAAATAATGAGGAAAATTGGTTGGATTGGGCTAGGTAAAATGGGGCTACCTATGGCTCTAAGAATATTAGAGTCAGGTCATAATTTAAATATATATAATAGAACCCAATCAAAAATGAATTCGTTTCAAAAGCAAAATACTACTCAACACGAAAATACTGCTAATTTGGCCCAGCAGTCAGATCTAATTATTTCTATGATTTCTGATGATAAAGCTATAAAAGAAATTGCTCTAGGTAACGAGGGCGTATTAAATCATGCGAAAAAAGGAACAACTTACATTGACATGAGTACTATTTCGCCTGCCATCTCTGCAGAAATAGGGCATATGGCGAAACAAAAAGGTATTTATTATCTCAGAGCCCCAGTCAATGGAACGGTTATGCAAGTTGAAAACTCAACATTAGTTATTCTAATCTCAGGGCCAAAGGAAATATTTAACATCAATCAAGACCTGTTTAATATATTAGGAAATAAAATCTACTACGTTGGCGACCAGGAACAGGCAAGATATTTAAAACTCTCGATTAATATGATGGTTGGAATAAGTGCTATAATGATGGCTGAAGCCTTGGCTCTTGGCAGCTCTGGTGGATTAGATAGGGATCTTATGGTAGATATTATTAAAAATAGTGCAGTTGGATCGCCTCTCATTAATTAT
>JADHRD010000030.1 GCA_016777585.1 Rhodospirillales bacterium
CGCGAGCTTCAGTAAGCGAGATTAGCGCTGTAGATTGAGTTTTTTTCTCGAAATTTTCTCTTACTTTGGCATACTCTATCTTTGTTTGGTTGATAAAACTATATTTTTTTTCTTTACTTAACAAAGACGAGACGACAGAAGCCGCTCGTGATGCATCGTTGACATGTGTTACTGAACCATCGTAATAAGGTTCTATTTTTACAGCCGTATGAATTTTTGAGGTTGTTGCCCCACCGATTAATATTGGGATGTTAAAATTCTGCCGCGCCATTTCTTTCGCTATGTGCGCCATTTCGTTTAAAGAAGGCGTGATCAAGCCAGAGAGGCCAATAATATCGGCCTCATTTTTAATTGCCGCATCAAGAATAGTTTGTGCGGGCACCATAACGCCGAGATCAATAATCTCAAAATTATTGCATTGTAGAACGACGCCGACAATATTCTTTCCAATATCATGAACGTCTCCTTTTACTGTAGCCATAATAACTTTACCGCGAGATGATTTAGAAGAGCCGAGTTTTCTTTTTTCTTCTTCGATAAACGGAACTAGGTGGCCAACTGCTTGTTTCATAACTCTGGCACTCTTGACAACTTGGGGTAAGAACATTTTACCTTCACCAAAGAGATCTCCAACAACGTTCATTCCGTCCATTAATGGTCCTTCAATTACATCAATGGGTTGAACTGCTTGCTGACGGGCTTCCTCAGTATCTTCTATGATGAATTGGTTTATTCCTTGGACAAGAGAATATGTGAGGAGCTCAGAAATAGGTTTATCTCTCCAAGCCAAAGTATCTTTTTTTGTTATCGTATTTGATGAGAAATCTTGAGAAATTTCCAATAATCTCTCGGTACTATCGTTCCTCCGATTTAAGATTACATCTTCCACATATTCACGGAGTTTTGGATTAATATTTTCATATATAGCCAATTGGCCAGCATTTACTATCCCCATGGACATTCCAGCCTTGATAGCGTGGAATAGAAAGACAGAGTGCATGGCCTGTCTAACAGGTTCATTACCTCTGAATGAGAAAGATATGTTGCTTAGGCCACCGGATATATTGGCGTGAGGACAAATTTCACGAATAGTTCTTGTAGCTTCAATAAAATCATTAGCATAATTATTGTGTTCTTCCATACCGGTTGCGATAGCAAAGATATTGGGATCAAAAATTATATCCTCTGCTGGAAACCCATAATCCTCCGATAACAATTTATATGCTCGGCTACAGATTTCAATTTTTCGAGTAGCAGTATCAGCTTGGCCATGCTCGTCGAATGCCATAACTATGACTGCTGCGCCGTATTTGCGCGCTATTTCAGCTTGAAACTTGAAAGATGCTTCACCTTCTTTCAGGCTAATTGAATTGATGATAGACTTGCCTTGAATACACTTCAGTCCTGCCTCGATAACCGACCAATCTGATGAGTCGATCATTATTGGGACTCGACAAATATTTGGTTCTGAAGCAATCATATTTAGAAATGTGACCATTGCTTGTCTTGAGTCTAATAGGCCTTCGTCCATGTTTATATCAATAATCTGCGCGCCATTTTGGACCTGTTGAAGAGCTACTTCCATGGCTTCTTCAAAATTGCCATTCTTGATTAAGTTTGCGAACTTTTTAGATCCTGTTACGTTTGTCCGCTCACCAATATTTATAAATAGCGTGCTTTGATCAATAACTAGCGGTTCGAGGCCTGAAAGGCTCAGTTCTTTTTTCAGAGCCGGAATGTTGCGCGGGGGTTTTTTTTGAACTGCTTTTGAAATACTTGCTATGTGATCCGGGGTAGTTCCGCAGCATCCTCCCAAGAGGTTCACCAAGTTAGAGCTTGCAAACTCTCCAAGTGTTTCAGACATCATCGTTGCGGTTTCATCATATTCGCCAAAAGCATTTGGTAGTCCAGCGTTTGGATGGCAGGAAACATAACAATTGGCAATTCGTGAGAGATCTTCAACGTGTGGTCGCATATCCTCAGAGCCAAGTGCACAATTAACTCCTACGATTAGTGGCTCAGAATGTCGAACAGAGTGCCAAAATGCCTCGATCGTTTGACCAGATAATGTTCGATTTGATTTATCAGTTATTGTTACCGATATCATTAATGGTATTTTACATTTTATTTCTTCTGCGATGGAGTCAATCGCAATTAGGGCTGCTTTGCAGTTGAGGGTATCGAAAACGGTTTCTACCATGATGAAATCCACTCCACCAAGCATCAACGCTCTGGTTGCTTCTTCGTAGCTTTCAACTAATTCGTCAAAAGTGATATTTCTTGCAGATGGATTATTCACATCAGGTGACATGGATGCCGTTCGATTTGTTGGGCCTAAAACACCAGCAACAAATCGTGGCCGGTTTGGGTTTAGTTCTGATACTTCATCAGCGACTTTGCGTGCTAGTTTGGCTGACTGAAGGTTTAGTTCGTATGCTAAATGCGATAAACCAAAGTCACTTTGCGCAATTTGAGTAGATGAAAACGTATTTGTTTCAATAATATCTGCGCCGGAGTTTAGAAAACTTCTATGAATATCACCAATAATTTCTGGATTGGAGAGTGTAAGAAGATCGTTATTACCTGTTTGGGGAATCGTTGTATCTAAAATAACGTCTCCGCAGAAGTCACTTTCTTCTAACGAATGTTGCTGGATCATTGTTCCCATTGCACCGTCAAATACCAAAATACGACTTTTTAATTCATTTATAAATTTTTGGGTTTGTTCAAAAAAATTATCTGGATTAAATTTTGATAGGTTGGGGAATTTAATTATGTTTAAATCATCTAGCAATTTTAACTCCAGGATTTAGTGAAAATTTTAAGAACCCTAAAGCACTGATAATCTGGCTTGTTAACGTTGGTTTGTTGAGAGTGTAAAAATGAAAGTTTTGAACACCTTCCTTAATTAGTTTATCGCATATTTTAGTTGAGATCTCGATTGATAGTTTATTTTCTTCATTTTCATCGTTTATTTTAGCGAATTGTTCATTGAAATGTTGAGGAAAAGTTGTGCCGCATCTCTCTGCCATATTTTTTGTTTTTTTATAATTCTCAATAGGCAGTATTCCGGGAATAATTGGAATGTTTACACCAGCCTTCATGCATTTCTCCCTGAATTCTAAAAAAACTTTAGCATTAAAAAAGAACTGGGTAATTGCTGAGGTGGCCCCAGCATCAATCTTCTGTTTAAGCCAGTCAATGTTTGAGCTCATCGATTTTGAGTCGGGATGCATTTCTGGATAAGCACCAACTTTTATATTGGTAAAACCGACTTTACCTAAACCTCGAATTAGATCGATTGAACTTTTAAAACCGTTCGGGTGCGCTTCAAATCTATCTGTATTTTTTGGCGGGTCACCGCGAAGAGCAACCATTTGTCTAATTCCTTTATCCCAGCAATTCTGTGCAAAATTTAATGTCTTAGTTTTACTAATTCCTGCACAAGTAAGGTGAGGAGCAACTGCCAATTTATGGTTTTGTTGTATCACCTTTATCATATCTTTAGATTTATCTCGCGAACTTCCACCAGCACCATATGTAATAGATATAAAATCAGGCGAATAGCACGTTAACTGATCAAGACAAATCATCGATTGTTTTCGTAATTTTGATGTTTTTGGTGGAAATAACTCAAAAGAAAATTTTGGTGTAACTTGTTTCATAATGCTTGAATTTTAAATGTTACTCTCTAGCTTTGCTGTGTTCGAGATCTTGTACCCCCTTTTTTTTTATGATAACAGCTCATAATAATAATAACTATTATGAAAAATATTCAATGCATATCGATATAAGACACTTACGAGCAATTGTTGCCATTCACCAATCTAAGTCACTTGCACAAGCTGCTGATCAATTACACATCACGCAGTCCGCATTATCGCATCAAATAAAAAATATGAGAGATCAACTGGGTGTTGAGCTTTTCGTTAAGGGCGTTAAGCCTCTCAGGCTATCCGTTGAAGGCTATCGTTTCTTGAGATCGGCGGAGAAAATACTTCCTGAATTAGACGCCTTGAAGATGGAGTTAATAGATGTAAAGGATGGAAATGCTGGCAGACTGCATATTGCAATTGAATGTCATGCGTGTTTTGAATGGTTATTCCCCGTGTTAAACGTATTTCGACAAAGCTTTCCAAATGTAGATATAGATATTCGTCCTGGCCTCTCGTTTCGCGCACTTCCTGCGTTGTCGGAGGGTGAAGTAGATGTTGTCATTTCCTCAGATCCTGAGCAAATTAGCGAAGTTGAATTTCATGAATTATTTTCATACGCTCCAACGTTCATCGCATCGAAAGAAAATTCATTAAGCCAAAAGTCATTTATTGAGGCTAATGATCTTGCTGAGGAAACTTTAATTACTTATCCAGTTGAGCGCTCTCGTCTAGATGTGTTTAGCCAATTTCTTTTACCGGCAAAGGTAGAACCCAAATTGGTTAGGCAAGTGGAATTAACTGCCGTTATACTATTGCTTGTGGGAGCCAATAAAGGTGTTTCTGTCATACCTGACTGGGTCTTGGGTTCGTCAAACTTGTCACCTGATCTGACGGCCCTACCCCTTACTGAGTACGGGTTAAGCCGTACACTGCATGCTGCCACGAGAGAGGAAGCAAGTCTGAAACCATATGTGATAAAATTTATAGAACTTTGCCGAGTGGGACTGAGTCATAAATAAATCATATTAGAATAATCTATCAAGTTATAGCTTTCGTAATTTATGGGACAAAATTATTGACAGAATTTTGATATACCGTATTATTGTTTCTTAAATAAACCAACGTTTCATATATAAAACAATTTTTTATTGGGCTTATTCAAATGGATTACAATCCTAATCTTAAACTTTGGTCCCGCTCTAAACCCAACCAAATTGCTGGTAAAGGTAATATCGAACTACCTGATGATGTTGAGAATATTGTTCATCAAACCCGGGAAAATCCACCCACCGATTATGAAAACGGCTTAGCTTCGGCTTTAACAGAAATATTCGACAATGATATAAGTGAACTGTCTGATATCATTACAGATCTAAATAAAAGAGGAATTTATGCGCCGGATGGTTCTCCTTGGACCGAAAAGAGCTTTAAGTTAGAGATTAAGCGCCTTGGTGCTTAACGATATTTATTGATGATAAATTCAAAACAAACACCAAATAAAAATTCTTCGAACAATGTTCGTATTGAATATCAAGAGGTAGGTAAAAGTTTCAATAATAGGGGCCAGGATGGTCTTGAAGAAAATATTGTTGCTGTTAAAAATGTTAATTTGACAGTTAATGATGGGGAAGTTGTCTCACTAATTGGCCCCAGTGGTTGTGGTAAATCAACTCTTCTTAACATGGGCTCTGGTTTGTATCAGCCAACGGTTGGCGAAGTTTTTATTGATCAAGAAAAAGTTGATAAGCCAAATTCCCACGTTGGATTTATGTTGCAAAAGGATTTATTGCTACCTTGGAGAAACATTCGTGAAAATGTTGAATTTGGCCTTGAAATTAATGGAACAAATTCCTCACAACGCAAAAAAAGATCTTCTGAGTTATTAGAAAAATGTCGTTTGAGCGGTTTTGAAAATCACTATCCTCACCAACTTTCAGGCGGGATGAGACAACGAGCAGCTCTCGCGAGAACGATGGCAACTGAACCTAGGGTGCTTTTAATGGATGAGCCTTTTTCAGCTCTAGATGCTCAAACGAAAATGATTTTACAACAAGACTTGGCTGAGACCCTTTTTTCAGAAAACAAGACAGCACTTTTTATTACTCACGATTTGACGGAATCAGTTGCTTTGTCTGATCGTGTTTTTGTTATGAGCCAGCGGCCCGGAACGATTATCGAGCAAATAGATATCGATTTGCCTCTCCGGGAAAACCCAATGGCTCGTCGACACGATTTACAGAAGGAGGTTGGAGAATATGTTGCACAACTTATGACTCTATTGAATGTTGATGAATTGGCAATACAAGAGGAAGTTTAACTTTTAAATTTTTTAGGGAGGAGAACAAGAATGATAGCCGTAAGTAAATTTTCAAAAATATTTTTAGTCCCAATAATTACAGCGGGATTTTTATTAAATGTCTCATTGACACAAAAAGCCACAGCAGAAGAGGTTACCTACCTCTTGCCAGCCCCACCGTTTTTGCCGGCATTCGGACCATGGATGCTCGCTCAGGCGCGTGGATATTATAAGGCCGAGGGTCTCAAGGTAAAATTTCAAACTGCTCGCGGTGGTGTTGATGTAGCAAAGCAAGTTGGTGCAGGGAATGCTGTCATAGGAGGTGGAATCGGTGATACATCTATTATAGTTCGCCCGAATGGTATTCCTGTTAAAGCTGTTGCGGTTTTGGGTGGTAAATCTCTAATGCAATTGGTTACGCGCGCAGATGGTCCAATTAAGACACTTAAAGATTTGAAAGGCAAAACGATAACTGCCCTGTCATTGCAAGATACGACCTATTATGGCCTTCTTGGGATGCTTGCTAGCGTGGGTTTAACAAAAAATGATGTTAAGGCTCAAGGTGCTGGCCCAGTAGGTGTATGGAAATTATTCATAGCTGGTAAATCTGATGCGATGGCTGGTGTGCCTGATTGGATTGGAATTGCAATGGGCGCAAAAGTTAAGGTTAAAATATGGCCAGCAGATGACTATTTCAAAAGCATGGCTCAAGCGATACTTGCATCGGATAAAGTGATTAAGGAAAAGCCAATGTTAATTGAGAAGCTTGTTAGAGCAACTCTCCGAGGGATGAGCGATATCATGAAAGATCCAGATGGAGCCTCAATAGATTATGTAAAACATGTAACACGTCATAAGGGTAAAGAAAAAGCCATGGCGGGTGTGTTCAAGCTGTATAACCAATATGTATATCCTGGGCAAAAAAAATTAGGCGCAATGGATCGAGATCGTTTAAAGGGTTTGCAAGAATTCTATGTAAAACAGGGAATTGTTAGAAAATCGTCAAAACTTGACGATCTGTATACTAATCAATTTGTTAAATAGATAATATAAAACCGAAAAAGCGGATTGTAATGAATTTAGAAAAATTAAAACTTAATATAATATCAAGTGGACTTTGGGCAGGGTTAGCCTTCGCAGTATTCTTCTTAATTCTATGGGAGTGGGGTCCAGTATTTTTTGAGATTCCACCCTATATTATACCATCCGCTTCTTCGGTTTTTATCGAATTCACTCGAGCTATTGAGACTGAAAAGCTATTTTGGCATGCTGGAATTACGTTCCTCGAAACTATTGCAGGGTTCGTAATTGGTTCATTGTTGGGAATGAGCGTCGGATATATCCTTGGTGTCTCTCCGAAAGCTGAGTTTGTTTTTTCGCCATATATTTTAGCGTTACAAATCGCACCAAAAGTTGCTTTTGCCCCACTTTTTGTTTTATGGTTTGGTTTTACAGTATACCCGAAAATTCTGGTAGCTGTCTTAATTGTATTCTTCCCAATAATGGTAAATGTTCTAGGTGCTATAAGAACAGTAGACCCTGATATGATAAATTTAGCTCGAACATTTAATGCGTCGAGATGGCAGATTTTTAAGATGATTGAATTTCGAGATGCAATGCCACCTCTTTTTTCTGGATTGAGAATAGGTTCGACCCTTGCAATTATTGGTGTTGTTGTGGGTGAAATGGTTGGGGGGAGTATTGGCCTTGGTGCTATTTTGGTATTTGCTGAAGGAGCGGGAAATACTGCGTTAGCTTTTGTCTCTATCATTATGCTCACTATCGTTGGGATTATTGTTTATGGCGCAGTAATTTTATTAGAAAGACGAGTACTCCATTATTTACCACGAAGTGAATACAATGGAATATGAGTTACAATATTGTAACTCGTGGAGGAAAATATGGTCGATTTGAGCCAAAAAGAGATTGATAAAAAAGTGTCCAAGAGATTAAACCTTGGATTATTAAATAAATGGCACCCCGTTCTACCAAGCTACAAAGTTCAAAATGAGCTAGTAGGAATAACACGATTATCAGAAAAAATTGTTTTATGGAGAGATGAAAAAGGTAATTTAAGCGCCCTCGAAGATAGGTGCCCACATCGTGGGGCGCGTTTATCTTTAGGCTGGAACCTTGGTGATAATATCGCCTGTTGGTACCATGGAATTGAACTGGATGGTAGTGGAATGATAAAGTGTGTGCCAGCATCGAAAAAGAGTTCAATGGAAGGAAAGAAAATTATAAAAAGTTATCCCGTTAAAGAAATTGAGGGAGCAATATTTTTATACTTCGGTGACCAAGAAAATCCTGAACCTTGTGATTTGACACTTCCTGAAGAATTAACGAGCGGAGAATTCAGTAATTTTCTCTGTACCGCCATGTGGAACTGTAATTATCGGTACGCTATTGACAACGTAATGGATCCTATGCACGGAGCTTATCTGCATGCTGCATCACACTCAATGGCTTTTGGTGATAAAGAGGCTGATATGCAAATTGTCGAAACTAAAACAGGTTTAGTTTTCGAAAAGGTTGGTCAGCGGGATGTTAATTTTGACTGGGTTGAAATCTCTGATACCGGTGGAATTTGGATGCGTTTGTCCATCCCTTATCGTAAAAATGCTGGCCCGGGTGGTAGTTTTTTTATAGTTGGTTTTGCCACACCAGTTGATGAGACGCATTGTCAAGTATTTTTCTGGCGAGCGAGGCGCGTAACTGGATGGCAAAAAGACATTTGGCGTTTTATGTATCGTAACCGACTTGAAAAACTACACTGGGAAGTATTGGAGCAAGATAGAATTATTTTACAAAATATGGCGGATAATGCGCGAGAAAATGAGCTATTATACGATCATGATAAGGGCCTTGCGCGGGTGCGAAGAATGTTAAAGAAAAAAGCTCACGAACAAATCTCAAAATTGTCTGATAAAGAGCTCGTGTCGGCTGAACTTTAAGATAAATCCTCAGAGGTCTCATTAGGTATGAAAGATAAATTAGAATTATTGGGAAAACGGATCATTGTAACTGGTGGTGCGAGAGGATTAGGCCAGTCTTTTGCGTCTGCATTAGTTAAAAATGGAGCCAAGGTCGTTATTGCTGATATTTTAGAGGACGTGGGCTTCAATTCTGCAAGCCAAATTGGTGCAGCATTTGTTCCCCTCGATTTATCTGAGCCAGTTTCTATTACCAATTGTGTAGCGTCTGCAGTTTCAGAATTGGGTGGTCTGGATGGTTTGGTTAATTGTGGCGCTATCGCAACGGGAATAGGCGGCATTACAATGGATGAGATTGAAATTGCGATTTGGGATAAAGTATTAAGTGTAAATGTACGTGGCACCTGGTTAATGAGCAATGCGGCAATCCCTCATTTGGAAAAGAATGACAATAGTAAAATTATTAATCTCGCATCGGATACTGCGCTTTGGGGTGCCCCAAAACTTATGCATTATGTTGCTAGCAAAGGAGCAATTATTTCTATGACACGGTCAATGTCAAGGGAACTAGGTGAAAAAGGAATCGCAGTAAACTGTATAGCTCCTGGTTTAACAAAAGTGGAAGCTACCGAATATGTCCCAGAGGAGCGCAAGCAACTCTATATTCAAGGTCGTTCGATTCAACGCGAACAGTTGCCTAGTGATATTGATGGAACTGCAATTTTTTTATTATCTGACGCCTCTAACTTTATGACAGGACAATGTATTGCGGTAAATGGTGGTTTTGTAATGAGCTAATTATTAAAACATAAAATGAGGAAAAAATGTCGAACGAAACAAAATTCGAGAGGGAAGATCTCTCAACATATAAACAACCTTCAGAGGTTTCTTTTGGTAACTGGATCGAGAGCCGAGTGGCAAGGTATGAAACTCGAACATTGGATTGGGATGCTCTAAAATTTCAGGCAGATTTTGATCCAAAATATCGGCGAGCTCAAATGAGATATATGGGTACTGGTGGAACGGGTGTCGGAAGTGATGAGAATACTGTACCGTCAGAACATTTCACATTTTCTACAATGATTCTACCAGCTGGTTGCGAGGGCCCCTCTCATATCCATATTGATGTTGAAGAGGTGTTTTTTATGTTGCGGGGGACGGTACGCCTTTTCATGGATCGGGACCAGGATCATTACGAAACAATTATTAAAGATAGGGATCTAATATCTGTACCCCCAGGTGTTTATCGAGGCCTTGAAAATATTGGTTTGGAAGAGGCAGCAATGGTCGTGATGCTTGGAACGCCCAAACCAGTGAGACCTACTTATCCATCAGATCATCCCGTTTCAAAACTTAAGAGATAAGATTTGGAATCAATAAATGAATATTGATCAGTCACCCTCAAACGCTATTCAGAATATGATAGAAGAGAGTTTTCCTCTCAAAATTATGCGGGAGAATGATTCTGTATTTTCTTATCGAGAAGCCGGATCTATATTGAGTCCAACTATTTGTTTATTGCATGGAATTGGCTCCGCCTCTGGATCATGGATTTATCAGTTACAGGGCCTCTCCGAAAACTATCATATTATTGCTTGGGATGCTCCAGGTTATGGTAAGTCTTCGAATATAAATACTGAAAAACCAGAACCTTCAGATTATGCCAGTGCTTTAAATAATTTTATAAAAAACAGAACACAATGTTTAAAGGTACTTATTGGTCACTCTCTCGGTGCTTTAATTGCGGGTGCCTACGTTGCTCAGAGGGACGTAATTGATAAAATACTTGTCTTAGCCGATCCAGCAAATGGGTATGGAGCCTCTGACCCACATATTCGGTCTCAGATTCTCGAAAAAAGACTAGCAAATATGAGGAAGCTCGGTCCAGAAGGCTTGGCCAATGCCAGATCTACAGCGTTACTATCAGAATCTTCATCGTCTGATGCAAAAGGGATTGTGCATTATAATATGAAAAAATTAAACATTAAGGGGCACAATCAGGCAGCGCATATGCTAGCAAAAGGTGACTTGAAAGGCACCCTTGGCCGGTTTCATGGCTCTACTCTGATTTTGTGTGGATCGGAAGATACGATAACCCCAGAAACTAAGTGTAAGGAAATAGCCAATATCATCCCTAACGCGGAATATCGAACTCTATATGGGGCAGGCCACGCTTCGTATATAGAAAAGCCTAATCAATTTAATAATGTAATCTTAGATTTTGTGGTGAATTCTGATGCATGACGTTGATCCGGTGGCGATTGATACGTTAAGTCATGAGCCTGATATTAAATATATAGTGCCAGGCTTGAAACGTGGATTAGATATTCTTAAAATATTTAATAGGAAACGGGTTCAGATGAACGCTCCTGAAATTGCAAAAGAATTACAGGTTCCACGTTCAACAATATTTAGATTACTGCAAACCCTCGAATATATGGACTTAATTGAAAAAGTACCAAATACTTCAAATTATAAATTAGCAGCAGGTGCTCTTGGCTTAGGCTTTGAATTTCTAGCATCTCTAGAAATTACCGATTTTGCTAATCCTATTTTAGAAAAATTGAGCAATAGAACCGGTCTATCTGCCCATGTTGTCATCCGCGATAAAACCGACGTTGTTTTTATTGCTAAGAAGTCAGCAAAATTGACTTTCTCTAGTTCGGTTAATATTGGAACTAGATTACCAGCTCACGGAACTGTCCTTGGAAGAGTGCTTTTAGCCGATCTATCTAAGGCCGAATTAAAAAAACTTTATCCTGAGAGTGACTTGGTCGGTTTTTCTAAGCAAACACCAGAAAGCGTCGATAAACTGAGCCAAGTTCTCGAGTTGGATCGTGTTAATGGGTACGCCATTAGCGAGGCGTATTTTGAAAATGGTATAGGTTCGATCGCTGCGGCTATTCGGGACGGCTCTTCAAAAGCTGTTGCCGCTATAAACGTTACTTATCAATTAGGAACAGTAGAAGAATCTGTAATTAACGGCCTGTTATTAGAGTCGGTTTTAGCCGCTGCAGAGGAATTGTCACGTCAACTGAATTACTCTGATCAAAAAGCAATAAGGAACGTTGGATGAAATTATCAGAAATAAATAATATTTCAGGTCGCACGGTGGTTGTAACAGGTGGATCCTCAGGTATAGGACTTGCGACAGCAGAATGCTTTCTAGCAGCTGATGCAAACGTTGCGATTTGCGGGAGAGATAAAAATCGTCTCAACCTCGCCTATCAGGAGCTCTCCTCCAAATTCTCTGACGATAGGATTTTTGCAAAATTGGCAGATGTGACCTCAAAAGAGCAAGTGGAAGATTTTGCTAAATCAGTAATTGATAATTTTGGTGGTGTTGATACTTTGGTTAATAATGCTGGCCAAGCGAGATTATCAAAGTTCGCAGATACCGATGATCTTGCGTGGAATGAAGAATTAAATCTGAAATTTTTTAGTATAATATATCCCAGTAAGATATTCCAAACATGTCTCGAGAAATCTCCCTCTGGCTCTATTGTGTGTGTTGGTTCGTTGCTGGCTTTACAACCCGAGCGCCATCTGGTTGCGACTTCCGCTGCGAGAGCAGGACAACTCAATCTCATTCATTCTATGGCTCAAGAAATGGCACCAAATATCCGAGTAAACTCTATTTTAATCGGCACAGTGCAGTCTGGACAATGGTTAAAACGATTTGAGGCAGATAAGAATTCTGGGAATGACTATGATGCGTGGTTAAAAGAAAAGGCACTAACTAAGGGTATTCCACTTGGACGTTTTGGGAAACCAGAGGAGGCTGCAAGAGCCATTTATTTTTTGGGAACACCATTATCATCTTATACGACAGGATCAACAATTGATGTTTCAGGGGGATATTCAAGACATGTTGGATAAGGTAACAGTAGGAGAAGTGGTCTCCGCATTTTTGGAGCAATGTGGTGTAGGTGCTGCTTTTGGAGTTATTTCTATTCACAATATGCCATTTTTGGATGCAATTGGTAGGCGGAAAAATATACGGTTTATTGCCTCTAGAGGTGAGGCGGGGGCTGTTAATATGGCTGATGCTTATGCCCGTGTTGGCAAGCGCTTAGGGGTTGTTTTCACTAGTACAGGCGTTGCCGCGGGAAATGCTGCCGGTTCCCTAATTGAAGCTCAAACGGCTGGAACGCCTCTACTTCATATAACTGGGCAAATTGAAACTCAGCATTTGGATAAAAATCATGCGTATATTCACGAGGCACGTGATCAGCTTGCAATGCTCAAGGCTGTATCTAAAAGAGCGTACAGAGTGACGTCATCAGAAACAGCTTTATCCATTTTCAAAGAAGCTGTTCAGAAGGCAATGACTCCTCCAATGGGGCCAGTGAGTATTGAAATACCAATTAATATTCAGGAGGCACAACTTGATTGGCCATTAGATTTCACTCCCTTGCCAATTTTATCAAAAGCACCTGAGCAAAATGAGGTAGAGAAGTTAGCACGAAGTTTAAGTTTAGCTAAAAGACCATTGCTTTGGTTGGGTGGAGGAGCCCGTCAGGCCTCTGAGGCTGTTATGCGACTTATTGATATGGGATTTGGAGTTGTAACAAGCGTTCAAGGGAGAGGTGTTATTCCAGAAAACCATCCGGCCAGTTTGGGAGCATTTAATATGTTTTCCTCCGTTGAGAACTTTTATTCTACGTGTGATGCAATGGTAGTTGTTGGATCCCGGTTGCGGGGAAACGAGACCTTAAAATATAAATTAAAACTACCTAGCCCTATGTATCAAATAGATATTGATCCATCCGCAGAAAATGGACGTCCTTATATTGCCAATCATTTCCTATTAGGCGATAGCAAGCTCACTTTGGAGAGTTTGGCTGATCATCTTGAAGGTAAACTCTCAGTTGATTCGAGATTCGGCGATGATGTAGCTAAAGCACGTCACGATGCAGAGATCTTTATGCGGTCGGGGTTAGGCCCATATGAAAAGCTTATGGATTCGATTGGAAAAACTTTTGACCAAAACCTTATATGGGTTAGGGATGTTACTATTTCGAATAGTACTTGGGGTAATAGAGGTGTAATAATATCGGAATCCAACCATGGCGTTCATGCACTTGGTGGTGGAATTGGTCATGGCCTTCAAATGGCGATTGGTGCCGCAATTGCATCTCCGGAAAAGGATATAGTTTGTTTGGTTGGTGATGGGGGTTTACAGGTTAATATTGGTGAACTTGCTACGGCGATTCAAGAGGGAGTTAAAATTACGCTTTTACTGATGAATAGCCATGACTATGAAGTTATTAAAAATATACAGAAGGCTGATTATGGGGGGCGAATATATTTTTCAGATATTTACACTCCAGAGTTTCAAGGAATTGCAAATAGTAATGGTTGGGATTACCAAAAATTATCTAATTTGAATTCGATTAACGAGATTCTGAAGCAGGCGAGGGCTAACCCAAAGTCAATAATGATAGAGTTAGATATGCCAGAAATTGGTCCATTTTCTAGGGCTTTTGGCGGTCCCCCAGTAAAAAAATAAATTTAATAATAATATAAATTTTCTGGAAATGAATGAATGAAAAAATCTATTTTACTTGTTGGTTGTGGGGGTATTGGCACGGAAGTTATAAAGAAATTATCAGGCGATAAAAGTATTTCTGTCGATCAGGTATTGGTGCGCGCAGAAAGCAGAATAGTTAAGATTTCTGACCAAATGCATCAAAAAGTAATTACATCTGTAAATAGTTTAAGCCATAGACCAGATTTTGTTCTTGAATGTGCGAGCCATAAGGCGGTTGCTGATTTTGGTCCATATTTTTTGGAGCGAGGCATAGACTTTGGGATAGTCTCGGTAGGTGCTCTATCAGATCCTTTATTATATCAAAAATTACAATCTGCGAGCGAGAAGGGGAATTCTAAATTATTTATAATTCCTGGTGCTATTGGTGGTATTGACTTACTTTCTGCTGCTGGTGTCGATAATTTGGAAGAAGTCTCCTATTCAGCGCGAAAACCACCATTAAGTTGGCTCGGAACGCCAGCTGAAGAAATCATAGACCTTAAAAATATTTTGGAGGCTAAGACTATTTATGAGGGTGACGCACGTGAAGCCGCTATGCTTTACCCCAAAAATGCAAATGTAACTGCAACTATTGCACTAGCGGGATTAGGCTTTGATCAAACTCGGGTAAAATTAGTCGCTGATCCGAATATTACAAAAAATATTCATCATATTGAGGCTAATGGAAGTTTTGGTGAATTTAAAATTACAGTCAAGGGCAATACTCTAAAAAGCAATCCAAAAACGTCTTCGCTGACTGCTTACAGTGCAGTAAGGGCTATAAACAACCGCATAAAATCAACTTCTATTTAAAGGGGAATAAATATGAAATTTATTGGCATTGATCAAATTGTACATGGTGTTGATGATCTTGATGAATGCGTTCGATTTTATGAAGATTGGGGCCTTAATAAAGGAAAGATCAATAGAGAAAATGCGCAATTTAATACTCTTGACGGTTCAGAGGTGGTCCTGCGACATAAAGAAGATCCGGACCTACCCGTTGCGATTGAAAATGGATCCACCTTGCGTCATGTGGTCTGGGGACTCGAAAGTGAGAAGGATCTAATAAAGTTAGATGATAAAATCTCGGATTTGGATAGTTATCATAAATTTGAAGGGTACCCTGGTTGTATTGATCCAAGTGGCCTAAGTCTCTCTTTTCGTCCTAGTAAAAGGCTCAAAGTTGAGGCTAGGGGGGTTCCTATGAATACGTGGGATAAGCCTGATCAGAGAATAGATGAGCCAAGTAAAGTCTACCCAAAGGCTCAACCAATTAAGATTGGCCATATTGTCTTGTTTGTGGAAGAACTGGAGAAGACAGAAAAGTTTTATACGGATGTTCTTGGATTTACAGTCTCAGACCGGTATCCTGGTTCAGGATCATTTCTACGCTGTACGACTCCCGGAGTACATCATAGCATATTTCTCTTAAACATCCCTGAAAAGAAAATTGGTCTCAATCATGTAGCTTATACTGTTAGAGATATTCACGAAGTTTTTGGTGGTGGCTTGAATATCGATAGATGTGGTTGGAAGACTATAATTGGACCCGGTCGGCATCCAGTTTCTTCAGCATATTTCTGGTATGTTGAGAATCCAGCAGGTGGTCTTGCTGAATATTTTACTGACGAGGATTATTGCACCGACAAATGGGAGCCAAGAAACTTTGAGCGTTCAAATGAGAACTTTGCAGAATGGGCAATTGCTGACGGAATTAATGGTAATACAAGACGTCAACATTTAGTCAAAAACTAGTATAAATATTTTTGTAAAAATATAAAATAGGTAGTAGTCTTTTACAAATTAGATTTAGTTATTAATACCCTATTTAAATTGTTTGATGGTCTAGGTTTTCACTGTATTTGGATTGAATATGCCAGCTAAAAAAATACCGTTTAATGTGATAGAAACATCAATAAGCGAATTTCATAAATCGATAAAAAATAGAAATACGAGTGTATCAGAAGTTGTTCAAGTATATATAAATAGATCGCGGAAGTATAATGGTGTCGCAAGTATGCTGGTTACTGAAGATGGGAGAGACGTCCCTGAAGTTACTGGAATTGTTCGTAGTGGCATACCCCTTAAATTTCCTATAAAAACTCTGGAAGCATCTAAAGTTCTTCCTGACTTGGATAAATATAAAGGTCCCCCGTTGGAATATGGTAGGATGGAATCAACTGCTTCCAATCCAAAAGTGTACCAGCAGTTTGGAATGATAGCTGGTATGCCAA
Organism: Rhodospirillales bacterium; assembly: GCA_016777585.1. Lineage (GTDB taxonomy): Bacteria > Pseudomonadota > Alphaproteobacteria > Rhodospirillales > UBA2165 > TMED23. The sequence continues at coordinate 16,656 of JADHRD010000030.1, forward strand.
AGGCTAGGCAAGTTAATGCGCTCTCTACTCTAAATATTAGGGGCGAACGTTCGCTAACCTGTTGGGGAGAATATGACAGGCATCCCTCTGATGGTCCGTTACCTGATGGAGCTCCACCAGTCTGCGAGATTTTTAGACAACAGCCAGATGCTATCGAACGCGCTACTGAACTTGACGATGAATTCGGTTCTAACCCCGATTTAGACGCTATGCCAATGTACGGTGTTACTTTCTCGTTTAAAGATCCATTTGATACCAAGGATATGCGATCAACAGGTGGGGCTGATGCCAACTATGAGATCGATTTTCCGGCTCAAGATCACATTCTTGTAAAGCAGTTGAGAAAAAAGGGTGCCATCATTTTAGCTAAATCTGTAAATACAGAATATAATGGCAGGGGAGGGAATCCCGGAGGTAAAAATAATCCAGATAAGGTGTTGCCATCAACCCTAGGCTATCAGAGAGCAACTTGGGGAGGTAACCCATCTAATCCCTATGACACAACGAGAGCAGCATCTCTAGGATCAAGTTCTGGATCTGCGTTATCTGTTAGTACCAACCTAGTGATGGCAAGCCTGGGTGAAGAGACTCGGGCCTCCTGCCGCGGTCCATCAAATCATAACTCGGTTGCGTTAATCCTGCCCCATAAAGCAATGATAGGATTTGATGGAGGGGCGATCGGTGCTGATATCTATTGTGACCGATCCGGGATTCACGGTAAGTCTTTGCCTGACTGCGCAAAAATATTGGATGCTCTAAAGGATGAAAATCAAGGATATTACGATCCGCGGGATCCATATACAACTGTTCCACGTTCTTCTATAATTTCTTCAAATTTTATTGACAATTTAACGTTAGAGATTAACGAAAACGGTCTTGGCAATATCAGACTTGGGGTGATAAGAGAGTCAATGGTTTATCCCAAGGATTCTCTTACCGAGAAACCTATTGTGGATGCAGCAAACATTGAAATAAAAGAGGTCTTATCAAAAAAACTTGGTGCGACATTGGTTGAATCAGGAGATCCTCTCTGGATTCCAGATACTGATATTGAGCAAATGAAAACTGATTTCAGAAAAGCGCTCGCTAAACTTATTCCTATATTTATGCCGGATATTTTATTTAGGTTAGATTCAAATGGTGAACCGCTCTTTACTGAGTTTGCTGATCTTATTAAACCGACAGAATTTCTCCCGGGTAAAGTTTTTGGTAATGGTTTAATGGACCCTATTGATTACTGTGTTGCACTTGCCGAGGGGGAGATTGAACCCCCCGATAATCTAGATATCGGTACTATACAACAACAGCAACTTTCAAATAGTTTTCGATTTCACATCAGTCAATATTTGATGAGACGCTCTAAGGACTGGAAATTGGCAGGCTTTCATGAAGCTCTCGATAATTGGTCGGAGCTTAATGCCCGCTCAAAGTTTTGGGGTGATGATCAACGTGCTGCATTTAAGAATTGGGAAGAGATTGATGATCCTCGTAATGCTCTTGATGGTCGCCAGGGAGTTAATGAGCGAATAATGTTGAGAGAGCTACTCAGGCGAGTGGATATGATGGTTTTAACTGAAAATAATTTAGACGCTTTCGTGCGATTACATACTCCGTGGCCACCGGGTATTATTGGTCAGCCACACCAATATGATATTGCAAATAATTTAAGGCCAGAAAGTCTTTATGGTCCAAATGCCGGCCTGACAGAAATATTGGTTCCTGCTGGGTACGTGACTACTGCTTATGATCCAGTTTTTAAACTGAACAGAGATCAGACAAAATATATTTCTTCGCCCACTAAAGAACCAACAAAAATAGATGAACCTGGTCTTCCCTTTTCTTTGGTGTTTAGATCAGAGCCTGGAACTGAGGATAAACTTCTTCAAATTGCTTCAGCTTATGAATTAGCTTCAAAGCGTCGAATCTCACCACCTGATTTTGGTGCTATTTAGATTTTTAAATGTCTTTTAATCTGCTGCGTTTATAACCATCTCCAATGCTTTGCTCGATTTTAACACTTCTTGATCTGAGACTAAAAACTTCCCTTCGCCATTGACTTGGTCAGCGAATAACTCAAGGCTCCTGCCTTCCATATTAAATCCTTTATTTTCAGTAACTTTTATTTGGCCGGTTTGATCAGTATATACGAATTCTCCAAGATCTGGTCGTCTTACCTCTACCACGCCGTTCTCCCCGAAAAATCGCAAGCTAAAATAACCAGATGTAGCAATGGACGTTCCAATATAACCAGTTGTTCCAGAGTCAAATTCTAACAAAACAGATGTCATATCATCTAAAATACTGCCATTGTCTTGGAGTATTTTTTTACTTTTAACCGTGACATTGTCAACTGAGCCAAGAACGCTAACCATGCTATCTAAAAGATGTATTCCCATTCCAGTCATTCCACCTGCTGGTTGTTCTTCTCTTGCCTGGCGCCAACTTCCCTCTTTATAAATCCGAAGCCCTGGGGCAGATTGGTGGCCCTCAACATGTAAAATTCTTCCTAATGAACCGTCTTTTACTGCAGTTAACGCAGACACCATAGAGGGATGACAACGACGTTGAAAACCAACCGCAATTTCTACACCAGCATTTCTAGCTGCGTCGATACTTATGCGGGTCTCTTCGAGGGTAAGAGCAATTGGTTTCTCTACATAGATGTGTTTACCGCTATTTGCCGCAAGTTTAATTTGGTCAACGTGCAAGGAATGCGGTGTTGCAAGAATAATAGCATCAAGGCCCGCATCTTCTAGCATAGATGCATAGGAGTCATAAATATTAATTCCTGACTCGTTTATAAAGTCGGAAGCGTTTGAAGGCGTTCTCGTAAAACCACCCGAAACTGTAATCTTATTACTGTCTTTAACAGAATTTGCTAATACCTGTCCCCACCACCCTAAGCCAACTAAACCCGCTTTAATCATAACAAATTCAACCCTTCATTCTGTTAAAAAAAACAACTAATTCTCTAAATATTCTGACTTTGCCTAGTAATTTCTGTATTGCCAAGCCTGAATTTTGTAAGTCAGGTTTTGTATACATTTAGCTTAATTAAATCTATTATATATACTCAAGTATAAGAACTCTTAGTATATTTTATTAAGTGGAATGAGTTCGTGGCTTGAAATAAATTTTGGCATTAGACATTTGGGTAATAATAGACCTATAATTTATTCGCTAAGAGAGAAGCTTGGGGAGAAAAATAATGAATGACCTTTCTGAAAAAATGGGGCCACACGATTTGGGTGGTGATGATGCTGGTCCGATTGATATTCAAGATTATGGGATGAAGCACTGGGAGAAACAATCAAATGCACTCCGGATGACGGTCACAAAAAAGAAATTGGCAACACTTGATGAGATGAGGCGAGCTGCTGAAGATTTGGGAGAACGGTATTTTGAATTGAGTTATTTTGAGCGTTTAGCAGAGGCTCTTGTGATTGTTCTAAAAGAGAAAAAGATCATTACCGATGAGGAGCTTGATAGCCAAATTGTGGTTGTGAAAGAACGATTTAATGTTCCGATCGTAGATCTCCCCCATGACCACGATCATGATGGTAAACCAATTCAAGAGGACGAGTCAGGTGAGGGTCCACTTTACCATCAACTTGTAAGTCTAGCCGTTCAGGATTTACTCGAGCGGCATAGTTTTATTGATTCTGTCGAAATCCGAGAGAAGATTGAAAAATTTGATGCAGACTACCCAAATAGGGGGCCTAAAGTAGTGGCCAGGGCATGGGTGGATGAAGAGTTTAAATCGCAATTACTCAAAGATGCAAATCCCGCGATTGAGAGCATGGGAATAGATTTAGAACATGCTGTCAAATTAATTGTAGTTGAAAATACTCTGGATATTCACAACATTGTTGTTTGCACATTATGTTCGTGCTACCCGCGCCAGTTGATGGGGCAGCCTCCAACTTGGTATAAGTCTCGTAGCTACAGGTCGAGGGTTGTTAAGGACCCTCGGGGCGTTTTAGAAGAATTCGGCACTAAACTACCGCTAACAATGCAAGTAATAACACACGATTCAAACGCGGACATGCGGTATATGGTTTTACCGCGGCGTCCTTCTGGTACAGAAGGTTGGGATGAAGCCAGGTTAGAATCCATTATTTCAAGAGATGCTCTTGTTGGAATTAGTATTCCAGAGATAAATACTCAATGAGTTTGGCAATGACCGATAAAATTATATCTTCTTATACTCTAGCGCCCAATAATCGTTTTAATATCGGAGACAGAGTGTTGGTTCATTCTAATTCTTCACCAGGCCATAGGAGAACACCTGGTTACATAAGAGGACGAATGGGAATAATTGAGCGTATATGCGGAGAATTTTTAAACCCAGAGGAATTAGCTTATGGATTTGATGGATTGCCGAAAAGAATACTCTATCGAGTTTCCTTCAAACAAACTGATATCTGGAGTGACTACTCTGGCGCTGTTAATGACACGCTTGAGATAGAGATTTATGAACATTGGCTTTTACCAGTCGAAAATAGTTAGTGTGGGAATTAATTCAAAATAATTTTTATATTTTGGATGAAAAAATAGTACAATGATAAAATCAAATCATACTGTTTTTTTCAAATTGAGAGATACTAATCTGTAAGATTCTGTTAGGTGTGATCTTAGATCACCTGAATTCAAGGTATCTTCGTTGTAACACTGCAGCCAACTCATTCCTCTCGATGCTAAATAAGGAGCTGGTCGTATACCAGGTTCATCTTTGAGACATTCAAAAGCAATTTTAGAAACCTTAAAAGTTATGCCAGAATTTTTTTTACGACCCCAATTACCAATTGCAAAGATTTTACCACCAATTTTCCATACATGTGAACCGCGCCACTGAACAGTATAAGTTGTATTTGGGAGTGAATTACAAAAATGGTTAAAGTTATTAAGATTCATCGTTAAATACATAAATTTCGGATGAGTAATTCAGCTTGGCACATATAAAAGTTGCATTTAATAAAGAGAATTGACGCCAGAAAAAAATCAAAAGTCTATATTATATGATTCTCCAGGTGAGATAGATAGTGGGTGTTTAATTATCAACAAATGCCTTAAAGGGGTTTATCATTACCGTCTCGAATAACCCAGCTTTGTTAAATGGCTCATTTTTTATAAAGTTTTCTGCATCAGTTCGATTAGAGAAATCTTTAATAACTACACTACCGATCATTGTTTTGTGATCATCAGCATATAAGGGGCCGCCCATTCGAATGCCCTCCTCATTTGCGGCCATATATTCTGCGTGTGCTTTGCCGGTTTGAGCGCGTACGGCCTCCATGCCGAGTTTATCGACCATATAAACAGCAAACAACATACTTAATCCCCTAACTGATGATATAAAATGCTATAATATTTTAAGTTTTTGATACTGGTCAAGCTTAGACTATTTATAAAAATTTTTAATTATTAATAATATTATTATAAAATAAGAATTTGACCCTTTTAAACTTTTGTTTGAGAATGTTAGAACTCACATTATCTAAAAATATAAAAAAGGAGAAAATGGTGCAAACACGTGTTGTTACGTTAGCTGAACAAGGGCCACCTTCTGTTATGACTTTAAACACAGTGACAATTGCCCCACCAAGAGACGACGAGGTGCAAATCAAGCAGAATGTTATTGGTTTTAACTATATGGATATTTATCAACGCTCTGGCTTATATCCTTTAGAACTCCCTAGTGGAATTGGATTGGAAGCAGCGGGCACTATTCAAGATATCGGCAAAAATGTAACAGAATTTAGATTAGGTGATAGGGTTGCGTATGCTACAGCACCTCAGGGGGCTTATGCAGAATATAGGAATTTTCCTGCAGCGAGAGTCGTTCATCTGCCCGATGAAATGAGTGATGAAAAATGTGCGGCAACATTATTTAAGGGTATGACTGTCGAATATCTGCTGAATCGTTGTTACAATATAAAATCTGATGAAAAGGTTCTTTTTTTAGGGTCCGGTGGCGGGGTGGGAACACTTGCAGGTCAATGGGGGAATAGCAAGGGAGCATATATGATTGGTGTTGATGGCGGTGAAGAGAAGTGTCAACTCGCTAGGGATAGTGGTTACGCTGAAGTTATTGATTTTACAAAAGAGGATGTTGTTGAACGTGTTAGAGAAATCACCGAGGGTCGTGGAGTGCCTGTAGTTTATGACCCTATTGGAGGTCCAACTTATCAACAAACCCTAGATTGCTTGGGGCCACGCGGTTATTTTGTTTCATTTGGTACAACGGGCGGGCCTATGCCAGCGGTGGATCCACCAATACTCCAAAAACGTGACTCACTCTATTTTACGAGGCCCACAGTCGCAACGTATACGGCGAAACGAGAGGATTTAGTTTTATCAGCTAATTCAGTTTTTGAAATGGTGAGCTCCAACAAAATAAAAGTTGAGATAGGTCAACGTTATAGTCTCGATGAGGCGGTCAAAGTGCACGAAGAAACCGAAGCTGGGAAGACGAAGGGATCGTCTATTTTAGTGCCTTAAAAAAACAACAAACTTAACGTAACTATAATTTGAAAATAAAATAAGGAACAGCAACCCTAGATATGCAATTAGAACTTATCCAAATTGAAACGAATACGACCCCATTAGATGGATTATTTTACTTACCAGTTAATGAGAAGCCTAAAGGTGTTGTTATGATCTGCCATGGTAATACAATGAATTTTTATGTTGGTGCGGCTCGCTTTCTTCCCCCCGCACTATGTGAAATGGGTTTCGCGTGCCTCTCTTTCAATCGCAGGGGTCATGACATAATGGGAATTCGTGATTCTAGGATGGCTGAAGGAGCAGCTTTTCAAACAACGGCGGAGGGTATTGAAGATAATGAGTATGCCGCTGAATGGATAAAGGCGAAAGGATATGAGACACCTATTTTAGTGGGTCATAGTAACGGTGGATTTCTGGCGGTTCAACATGTTGTGAATAATCCAGATACCCCGGCTTTAGTTTTGTTATCGGCGCATTCTGGAGGTAGGACAGCTGAGAAGTTGGCCCAAAGAACTGGTTTATTAGGAGGCAATAAAACAAGTGAATTGCGTGAGATGGCTGAAAATATGGTATCTAACGGCCAGGGTGATGACCTTATGATTCTCCCTGGTTGGTGGTATGTTGCTACTGCTAGAAGCTATATTGATCGGTTAACAACGATGCCTGATACGGTTGAAAGTGCGGCTCAAGTTACTTGCCCAGTGCTTTTTATTAGAGGCGACCAAGAGATTCGAGAGGCCTATCCAGCTGAAGATTTTGCTGCAAATTGTTCAGGTAATTGTGACGTTGAAAT
>JADHRD010000132.1 GCA_016777585.1 Rhodospirillales bacterium
GATAATATTTAATAGCGTTTTACGAAATTTACTCACAAAATATTACATAAGTAAGAACCCTCTTTAAACCCTAGCGAAAATTTATAAAACAGTTTATAGTAGCGTAGTATTTTTTTTTCAATTGACTATAAAAGGATTTTATAAATGCGTATAATTGTAAGTTTAACCTTAGCAATATTTTTACTCGGGTTTGCAAGTAGTAGTTTTGCTACTTCTCATGCAAAGAAATCTGCGTATTCCACATCAATTATAAAAGATAATCCAGGAACAACTGTTGGAGTTGCAGCCTGCGGGGTAGCTGTTGCTTTTTTTCCACCAGCACTTTTAGTTTGTGGTGGAACAATTGTTACAGGCGCTGCGGTAGACGCGGCTTCTGAATAACGAAGAATTTTTACTATGGCCGATGAAATTATATCGGCCACCTTTATTTAAGTACGATTTAAGGTTAGGATTATTTTATATCATTTTTCGCTTATTATTTTGGATAAAAAATATTATATAACCACATGGCATTTTATAGAGTTAGCATTAAATCCCTTGAAAGAAGAGGTTTATGAACCATCCAGACTCCAATCACCCCTCCAGTGATAAGCCGGTCATAGACAGCTATACTGATAACAAAATGTCTGTTAACTCAATTGGTCAAGTCTTACGCGATACTCGCTTAAGCCAGTCTAAAAACATTCAAGAAGTTTCCCAAATATTAAGAATTCGCCAAATCTACCTTGACGCAATAGAAAATAATGATTTTGCTCAATTACCAGGAAAAATTTATATTATAGGTTTTATTAAAACTTATGCAGAGTATCTCCAGTTAGATAGCGAAGAAATAATTAGGGCATATAAATCAGGCGATCTTGTAGAAACCATCAATACGGATTTAGTATTTCCTACGATTGTCCCTGAAGATGGTATGCCAAATAAATTAACTCTTTTATTAGGCTTTATGATAGCTATCGCAGGTTATGGGGGTTGGTATTATTTCAACAATAATGTTTCCTCCATAGGAAACCCGGTGTCGCTGAATAAGAGTGAAATACCAAAACCATCGCAGATCGAAAAATTAAAAACTAATAACTCATTAAATACAACAAAAACACTAACGCAAAAGAATACTCTGTTAACAAGCGACCCTCTCAAAAGAGAAAAAGAAATAAAAAATGCTGATCCAAGATCGAGCATTAAAGTTGGTTTGGGAGGCGTGACAGGTAAAATATTATCAGAAAAACAAGATATTTCAGGCAAATACAACCAAGTTATTGAGCCCCAACCACTCTTACAAAATAGCAATAAACCACTCAGCTTAAAGACTAATATTAAAGATAAAATTTCAACTTTGGATACAAAAACTAAGGTCGTTAACGTAACGAAACCACTAAAACCCAAGTTATTGGAAAAAAATAACGTTTTATTGCCAAAAAATAAAGTTATAGAATCAAGTCGAATTACAATTCGTGCACTCTCTGATAGTTATCTGCAGGTGCGAAATAAATCGTTAAACCAAATTCTAATAACGAGATTATTAAAGAAGGGCTCAACTTATGATGTACCTAACCAAGAAGGTTTGAGTCTGATTACCGGGAATGCTGGAGCTTTAGAAATATTTGTTGACGGCCAGAAAGTGCCGCCTATCGGTGCCATTGGATCAGTGCGTCGAAACGTACTTCTAGTTCCAAAGGATTTAATAGCGGGTACCTCGATAGGCGAATAATTTACCTATACGTAACTCAAACTATCAACCAGTAATTTTAACATGACTAAGTTGCTGTGATGCTTTAATACATTGATTTTAGTATTTGAAATGAGAAGTATATGGAAAGTTTAAAACCTGTCAGAGGAACTCAGGATGTATTGCCGCAAGAAAGCCGTATTTATCGAAAAGTAGAAGAGACTGCATATAAGGTTGCGCAGCGTTATGGGTTTGATGAAATAGATATTCCAATTTTTGAATTTTCCGAGGTTTTTAGTCGGACACTAGGCGACTCTTCAGATATTGTTACTAAAGAAATGTATACCTTTGTAGATAAAGGCGGCGACACTATTACACTGCGGCCAGAAGGAACGGCTGGAGTAGCACGGGCATTCATATCAAATGGATTGCAACAATCTCTACCCTTAAAATTATTTTATAAAGGGCCAATGTTTAGATATGAGAGACCCCAAAAGGGTCGGCGACGCCAGTTCCGCCAAGTCGGAGTTGAAGTCTTAGGAGTAAGTAGTTACCAAGCCGATGTTGAAATTATTTCTTTGGCATCAAATTTTTTAAAAGAACTTAATTTAGAAAATGATATAACACTAGAATTAAACACCTTAGGTGATAATGATAGTCGACAGCTATACAAAGTGAGGTTGCTCGACTATTTAGATAAATATAAAAATGAATTATCAAAAGATAGTCTTAATCGTTTGAGAAAAAACCCACTCAGAATACTTGATTCTAAGGATCCCAGGGATAGAAGCATTGTAGACAATGCTCCAAAGATTATAGATAGCCTCAATCACGATTCAAAACAATTTTTTGAAAATTTATGTGACGGTTTAGAAAAATTAAATATTAGTTTTAAACATAGTACAAATTTGGTTAGAGGCCTTGACTATTATTGCCATACAGCATTTGAGTTTACTTCCACTAATCTTGGAGCTCAGGGAACGGTTCTAGCTGGCGGACGATATGATGGATTAATTAATCAAATGGGAGGCCCTAACACGCCTGGTATTGGTTGGGCAGCTGGCATTGAGCGGCTTGCCCTCTTGACAAAAATGGAGAATAAAAAAATACGGCCTATTGCAGTTATACCAACTAATCAGGAAAACTATATTGATGCATTAGTAATTGCAGAAAAACTTAGAAAAAATGGATTTAATATTGAACTAGGGTATAATGGCTCCGCAAAGAAACGAATGAAAAAAGCTAATGAGAACAACTGCATTGCTGCAATACTATTAGGCAAAGAAGAGATAAAAAATAATATAGTTATTTTAAAAGATATGGATTCTGGAGCCCAACAGGAAATTTCTCAATTAAAATTAGAAAAGCATTTGGACATGTATAAAATAATATGAGGTAATTTTACCCATTATGATATTAAAAAAAGATTATAATCCTGATACAAAAATAGGGCTGTTTGTTATTGGTGCAAATCATCGCTCTTCATCAATGTCACTCCGCGATAAGTTGCAAATTTCAGAATGTGATTTACCACAATTCTTCGATAGACTGCGTAAAATTAATATTGGAAATGCTATTATATTATCATCGATTGATATTACTGATATTATTTTTTTAGCCCCTATTTCATCTGCTGAAGATATAAATGCAGAAATAATAAAATTATTTGCAGCTTACGTTGATGCTAGCCGTGGTGAATTAATAAACCAAACCTACACCCTAATGAATCAAGATGCGTTAAAACACCTATTTTCAGTAACATCAGCAATAGACGCAGTTCTAATTGGAGATAGTCAGATCTTATTAGAACTTAAGCGGGCTTATCAACATGCATCTAACTACGGGATGTCCAATGATTTTCTTGATCAATTAGTTTTAAAATCCGAAGGTATTGCAAAGCGTATTTTTATCGAAACAAAAATTGACCGTCGGCCAGTATCTATCTCGGCAGCCGCGGTTAAAGTAGCTAGAGATTTGTTTGGTATGTTATCAAAGTCGACCTGCTTGCTGCTTGGGTCAGGAGAAATGGGTGAAATGTTGGCCTCAAGTATGCGTTCAGCTGGGCTTGAGCAATTAATTGTGAGCCATCCTTCACCAGAACGAGCTAATCGAATGGGCAAACAACTTAATTGCCACGTTGGAGAAATGGAAAATCTCCCGCAACTAATATCTAAGTCAGATATTATTTTAACCTCAATGAATGGTAGGCATTTTTTATTAGAAATGGAAATGCTTGAAAAAGCTATCAAGACTCGGCGCAGGCGCCCTATTTTTATTATTGATACTGGCGTTCCTGGAGACGTCGACCCATCAGTTGAAAAAATTAATGATATTTTTTTATATACGATAAATGATTTGGAAAAGGTTACCCGTGAAGGTAATTCATCACGTACCCATGAGATAGAGAAAGCCCAAAAAATTATTGATAATGCCGTTCACCAGGTCGATTTGGATAATATAGTAAAACAGGAAGCAACAGGATATCATGATTTAGAATCTCTCCGAATACTAGCAATTAAGGAAGCTGAAGGCGACCCAGATAAGGCAACGAGGCTACTACTAGATAAAATAAAAACTAAACAAGGTGATGGGAGAAATTAATAACATATGGGTATTTCTGAAAAGCTTAATCAAGTAACCGCTCGCCATGATGAATTACGTGAAATCCTCTCTTCTCAAAACGGTCTCAATAGTCAAGATCTCCAGCGTCTTTCAAAAGAATTCGCGGATTTAATAGATATTGTTTCCTTGGTTGATAAGGTAAAAAAAATAGAATCTGAGATCCATGGCATATCTGAATTAATTGAAGACCCTGATTCGGAGATTGAAATACGATCAATAGCTGAACAAGAGTTTCGCCAACTTAAAAAAGATTTAATAAAGAAAGAACATGAGATTGAATTATTATTGCTTCCCAAAGATTCTGCTGATGAGAAAAATGCTATTTTAGAAATACGGGCTGGAACAGGCGGAGATGAGGCGGCTCTATTCGCAGCTGACCTGTTTAGAATGTACCAAAGATTTTCTGAGCAACAGAATTGGAAATTTGAAATTATGGACATAAATGAAACTGGTATTGGTGGATATAAAGATGCTACTGCAAGTGTAATGGGGCGTGCGGTATTTGCAAAATTAAAATTTGAGTCCGGTGTTCATCGAGTACAGCGTGTGCCAGAAACTGAGTCCCAGGGACGGGTTCACACATCAGCTGCAACGGTTGCAGTCTTACCTGAAGCTGAGGAAATTGACGTTCAAATTGAGCCAAAAGAACTTCGAATTGATACATATAGAGCGCAAGGTGCAGGTGGACAGCATGTTAACAAAACAGACAGTGCTATTCGAATTACTCATTTACCTACAAATATTGTTGTCCAATGCCAAGATGGTAAATCTCAACATAAAAATCGGGCTCAAGCGATGAAAATGCTCCGGTCTAAGTTATATGAAAAAGAACAGAGTGAAAAAAATACTGCGCGTGCTGAAGACAGAAAAATGCAGGTAGGATCTGGCGATAGATCTGAGAGAATTAGAACATATAATTATCCACAGGGTAGAATAACCGACCATAGAATAAACTTAACCTTATATAAATTAGAGAAAATGATGGAGGGAGACCTCAATGAGGTTATTGAAGCACTGCTAACGGAAGACCAGGCATCACGTCTATCCAGAATTTCATGAAACAAAAAACAAACTTGGGAACGCTATATGCATCATTTAAAAATGAATTAAAGCTCTCAGGAATAGAATCTGCGTCAACAGAAGCTAGAATATTATTGGCACATAGTTTAAATATTAGTGATGCAATGATTATTGGATATCCAGAGACATTAGTAGATTCTGAATATGTAGATATTGTAAAATCAAAAATAAAACGTAGAAAAAACGGTGAACCAATTTCATATATCGTTGGAAGTAGAGAATTCTGGAGTTTGGACTTTAAAGTTACTCCTGATACGTTGATACCACGTCAAGAGAGTGAACTACTAATTGATCTAGCGTTGCAGAATATTAGTG
>JADHRD010000031.1 GCA_016777585.1 Rhodospirillales bacterium
AAACTTCTGCTTTTTCTGACTTAATGGGCAAACGCGTTGCTGCTCCCGGAGTAACCGTAGTGGATGATGGCACACTATTAAATCGTCGTGGATCAATATCGATTGATGATGAGGGGACTCCTAGTGAACGTACCGTTTTAATTGAAGATGGAATACTTACTGGTTTCATGCAAGATCGAATGAATGCTAATTTAATGAAAACCTCCAGCACAGGAAATGGTAGACGTCAGAGTTATGCCCACGCACCGATGCCCCGCATGACAAACACCATAATGGAAAATGGCAAGTATGATCCAGAAGAGATAATTAAATCTGTAGACAAGGGTCTTTACGCGGTAAATTTTGGTGGTGGCCAAGTAGATATTACAAGTGGTAAATTTGTATTTAGTTGCACTGAGGCTTATCAAATAGAGAATGGTAAGCTGGGTTCTCCGGTTAAAGGCGCTACTTTAATAGGGAGTGGGCCAGAGGCATTGAAGACCGTATCAATGATAGGAAACGATATGTCTTTAGACCCAGGTGTTGGCACCTGTGGCAAGGAAGGGCAGGGAGTGCCTGTCGGTGTAGGACAGCCCACAACCCTTCTTAATGAATTAACGGTCGGCGGAACGGAATTTTAAAGCTGCAGATATTATACTTTACTTTGGAACTTGCAGTTTGCCCTCAACTCCGTATTTTTTTATAAGATTTGAAATTAATCCGCTGGACTTTGCACTAGTTATAAAATCTACTAAAAATTCATGACCTAAAGAATTGGTTTTATGAGTGCCAATTGCTTGCTCAACCGTCATAAAGCTATCTTTTAAAATTCGCATACCCGACATTCGCTCCAGATTTTCCTCGAGCGCAGGCCGAAGGCCAGCTAACGCATCCAATTTTTCATCCAGAAATAATTGAGCCGTCTCTGGCAATCCCTGCCCCCTGCACAAAGAGGCTTCTTTTATCGTACGTGATAGATATAAGTCATATGCACTTGTCCCTGAAACCGCTATTCGATTTTGAAATTGGTCCACATCGCTTATAATCTTTACTGGAGAGTTTTGCGGTACGATATAGGTTGCCTCTATTTCGACATAAGCATCGGTAAAACTTATAAATTCAGCTCGCGCCGGCTCATCAGCGATCAATACTATATCACAAATATTATTTTTTATTGTTTCCGCTGTTCCTCCAGGGGTCTCGCAAGAAATATATTTTATTTCAACACCCAATTCCAAAGCTATTTCGTTAGCTAAATTAGGCGAAACTCCTGATGGTTCCCCGTTGTCTTTTTCTCCCGTAACAAGAAGTATATTTGCTGTATTTATACCCGCCCTGAGAACGCCGCTTGGAGCCAATTCGTTGATGATCTTACTACGCATATTTGCAACTCCTAATTACAACGTGAATAACCCAAAATAACCAGTAGCTTCTCGCGATTAATAAGAATACTCTTCAAATATCCGATCTATATTATGGCCCCATTCTCCAGAATATTTTTCAAGTATTTCCTGCGCGGGTGTAATACCAGTTTCAGCAATAGCTTTCAACGACTTCAAAAATACTGTCTCATCTCTGCCTTTTTCATCTAAATTTTTTCGTCTTTTAAGGCCCTGTTCCGAAATTTCTAGAATAGATTTTGCCAGATCTTTCAATGTGCCTTCACGAAAAGGCGTGTCGAGCGCAGAAACTGGGACCATATCTCTCATTCTTGAAACTTCCTCATAAGACCAATCATCAATAATTGAGAGACTTTGTTTCAAAGCCTCGTGATCATAAAGCAAGCCAACCCAAAAAGCTGGCAAAGCACATAAATTACGTGATGAACCCCCGTCCGAACCTCGCATCTCAATAAAGCGCTTCAAACGTACTTCAGGAAAAGCAGTAGTTAAATGATCTTCCCAATCTTTTATGGTAGGCATTTCTCCCGGCATAGCTGGGAGTTCACCTTTAATAAAATCCCGAAATGATTGGCCTGCAGAATTAATATATTTTTCATTACGGTGGACAAAATACATTGGCACATCAAGCATGTAATCAATATAACTCTCAAAGCCAAAATTATCATCAAACACAAAAGGCATTATCCCACATCTGTCGGGATCCGTATCTGTCCAAATATGGCTTCGATAACTCAAAAAATGATTTCTTTTACCTTTACTAAACGGAGAATTTGCCCACAAAGCTGTTGCGAGTGGTTGCAATGCTAATGCTACTCGAAACATTTGCGTCATATGAGCCTCAGAACTAAAATCTAAATTTACTTGAACAGTGCAAGTGGCAAGCATCATATGGTGTCCCAATGAACCTTTTTTAGGCATATACTCACTCATTATTTTATAGCGTTGCTTAGGCATCCATTCAGCATCTTCTATCGACCATTTCGGTTGGTACCCCAAGCCAATAAAACCTACACCTAGCCTATCCGCAACTTTCTTAACTTCTTCCAAATGTCCATTTACCTCACCGCATGTTTGATGAACATTCTTAAGAGGCGCGCCAGATAACTCCACTTGCCCCCCTGGCTCTAGTGTTATTGAACTATTGTCCGGATTTATTAGAGCTATAATATTTTGATTTTCAACAACGGGCTTCCAACCATTCTCGGCTAGTCCCAACAACAAGTCGCGGATCCCGCTCGCGCCATTTTGGCCCTCATACGAAAGTGGTTTTAGAGTTTTGGTATTGAATGCAAACTTTTCGTGTTCTGTGCCAATTCTCCACTGAGACATAGGTTTACAACCAGAGTGGAAATACTCTAATAACTGCTCTTTATCAGTAATCTGCTTATTTTTATTTAATGAAGTTTGCATATATAATTCTCAAGTTTGGGTTCTCTATCTTGGTTCTCAATTAGACACACACTCACTCCATATTGCCAAGGCTGCAATCGCCGCAGTTTCTGAACGGAGTATTTGTTGACCTAATGATATTTTAGTAACAAAGGGTAGATTTTCCAAGAGGTCAAGCTCTGATGATGAAAACCCCCCCTCGGGACCAATAAGAATAGCATCCTTTATTAGTTTTCTTTTATCAAAATCTAATTTTGATAATGTCTTATGCTCTAGGTTGTTGTCAAAATCGAAAATGAAGGTTTCATCCATTACCAATAATCGTCTATCGGTATCCCAACAATTTAAAAGTTCGCTCATTTTTTTTACCGGTTTTATAACCGGAATACTTAATCGTCTACTTTGTTCTGCTGCTTCGATAGCGCTAAGAGTCAAACGATTAATTTTTAAATTATCTGAATTTGTATATTCAGTAAAAATCGGTTGCAAACAAGAAACACCTAACTCTGTGGTTTTTTCAATTAATAGGTTTACTTTACTCTTTTTTAAAATTGGAAAAATTATCCAAATATCGTGGCTCGTATCTTGAATACGAGTTTTTTCCATAACATTTAAGGTAATTAGTTTTTTTGTAATATTCACAATACACGCTTTAAACTCTCCATTTATGCCGTCAAATATTAATATGGTATCCCCAATTGATACCCTCATTACATTGCGCAAATAATGTAATTGTCCTTCCGCAATATAAATTGCTTCATGAGCATCTATTTTATGAGAAATATATAAACGAATAATCGATTTCATTTTTGCCTTTCATAGAAATTACACGCTGTCTTTTCAAGGTGAAAACAACAATAAAAAATAAAAAAAGTCCTCTAAACAAGTTATTGCTAATAATGATGTTATAAAAATGTTATATAAATTCTCTATAAAATAGAATTAAGTCTAGAGCCAGTTGATTTTAAGTATGAAAAATGAAAATAACCACGCATCTGATATACCTCGTAAAGATTGGATAGAAAAACTACTCCCAAACCACATTCAACCTTACATTAGATTATCTCGTATCGATAGACCAACAGGGGCTTGGTTACTCCTTTTTCCTTGTTGGTGGTCCGTTGCTCTGGCAATAAAGGATTGGAATAATATAACAGAATTACTCAATTTGTTTATATTATTTTTATTTGGTGCTATTATTATGCGCGCGGCTGGTTGTTGTCTCAATGATATATTTGATCAAAAATTAGATGCTCATGTTGAACAAACAAGCAACCGCCCGATCGCCGCTAAGTTAATTACAGTTAAGCAGGCTAGCATCTTTATGATTAGCCTCTGCGGGCTAGGGTTAATCATTTTATTACAATTCAATAAATTAACAATTTACTTTGGCCTAGCCTCTATAATTCTAGTTATTATTTATCCATTAACTAAAAGATTCACTTACTGGCCGCAGCTTATTCTTGGCTTTACTTTTAATTGGGGAGCTTTGCTCGGATGGATCGCGACTGCGGGCGAATTGCAAGCGCCTGCAGTTGTGTTATATGCAGCGGGCATATTTTGGACTTTAGGTTATGACACAATTTATGCTCTACAGGACATAAATGACGATGTGAAGGTCGGTATAAAATCTTTAGCACTAAAATTCCAGAATAACATCCATCTATTCTTGTGCTTTGTGTTCACTATAACTATTATTTTGATGTTAATGGCAGGATATATGGTTAATTTACATTGGTTATTTTATTTTGGTATCAGTATAACTGCTATTCATGCAATTTGGCAGGTATGTACTATAAATATTAACGATCCATTGGATTGTTTAAAAAAATTCAAATCAAATCAAGTATTTAGCTGGTTATTTCTATTAAGTATTATTTTCGGCAAAATCTCTATTTAAGACTGAGCTAATCTAGCCTTTACAATTTCACTTGCCTTCCCAAAATCTATCTTACCCGCGTATTCTTGTCGGAGTGTGGACATTACAAGGCCCATTTCTTTCAAACTTGAAGCACCCATATCCTCAATAACGGAGTTGACGGCAGACGCTATTTCATCTTCAGTAAGTTGTTCAGGTAAAAAATTTCTTATTACTTCAATCTCCGCCTTTTCACGATTTACTAAATCATCCCTTCCCCCCTTACTATATGCCTCGATGGAGTCTCTACGTTGCTTGATCATAGATTGGAGTAATTGTAAAATATCATCATCACTAATTCCCTGATCATCTCCACCAATTTTGACCCGATCGGCAATATCACGATCCTTAATTGCTGCGTTGATAAGGCGAAGTGTAAGAACTTTTATTTGTTCTTTAGATCTCATCGCTGATTTAAGTTCGTTATTAATACGCTCTCGTAGCATCGAATCATCCTCTATAATTGATTGAGTGGACACTAACCTATAGTAAAACCAAGAGTCAAATTGATTTCTTTTTGTAAGCAACTGTTATTATTGAATTTTTTAAATTATATTTACCTTGACCCGAGCCATTACATCGCCTAATAGCCTGTAGTCTCAAATTTTAATGGGATTGAGAAAAGTATTACTTTTTTGATAATTTGGGTTTTGAATAATAGAATTGGATACTCAAACTAGTAAGGATCCGCCCTAGATATGACGGTCGCCAAAAATATTGCAGAGAAATATCAACGTCCCCCAAACAAGGATGCGGCACTTATTCTCGATGATGGTTCAGTATTCTGGGGAACGGGGGCAGGTGAAAAAAAATCAATAACTGGAGAATTATGCTTTAATACTTCACTAACTGGCTACCAAGAAGTTTTAACTGATCCCTCTTACGCTGGACAAATAATTACATTTACTTTTCCGCATATTGGTAATGTAGGTACCAATGAGGATGATAATGAATCTCTCAAAACTGGCGCACTCGGCTGTATTTTAAGCGCTGATATTACAGAACCATCAAACTGGCGATCTGGGCTTGCATTAAAACAATGGTTGAAAAAAAATAACCTTGTTGCTGTAACCGGCATAGACACTCGTCAAGTTACCAAGAGAATTAGGAAACGGGGTTATGCGACTGCAACCATTTTATATGGTAAAATTGATATAGAGGCAGGATTGCGAGAAATTTCCCAATTTAGTGGTCTCGAGGGATTAGATTTAGCAAAAGAAGTCACTTGTAAAGAACCATATGATTGGACTCAAGGTGTGTGGTCCGGTAATGAAAGATACAGCAATCCCCAAGAACAAAGATATTTTGTTATCGCTCTAGATTTTGGGATAAAGCGCAATATAGCACGATCTCTAGCTTCAGCTGGCTGTCGCCTAAAAATTATGCCCGCAACTACATCAGCAAAGGAAATAATGGCATTAAATCCGGATGGTATTTTCCTCTCTAATGGTCCGGGTGATCCCGAGGCTACGGGTAAATATGCCGTTCCAATGATCCAAATGTTAATGCAAGAAGATATTCCTATTTTTGGAATTTGTTTAGGGCATCAAATGTTAGCTCTAGCCCTTGGTGCTAAAACAAAAAAAATGCACCATGGGCACCGTGGTTCAAATCATCCAGTTAAAAACCTGGAAAATTCAAAAATTGAAATAACTTCCCAAAATCATGGTTTTGTCGTTGAACGTAATAGCTTGCCACCTGGTGTAATTGAAACACATAAATCATTGTTTGATGACACTGTCGAAGGAATTCGCGTGGAAGGTAAGAAAATTTTTTCGGTTCAATACCATCCAGAAGCATCACCAGGCCCACAGGATAGTCAATATTTATTCACTAAATTTATCGAAGACATGAAAAAAAATGCCGAAACGAAATGATATAAAGTCGATCTTAATCATTGGGGCTGGTCCAATAGTAATAGGGCAAGCTTGCGAGTTCGATTATTCAGGAGCTCAAGCTTGCAAGGCACTCAGGGAAGAGGGATACAGGGTTGTGTTAGTCAATTCCAACCCAGCAACAATAATGACAGACCCCGAAACAGCAGATGCTACATATATTGAACCTATTACTCCGGAATTTATTGAACAAATAATAATAAAAGAGAAGCCAGACGCTATTTTACCCACAATGGGCGGACAAACTGGGCTTAATGCTGCAATGGCTCTATGGAACAAAGGAATACTAACCAAATACGGTGTAGAATTAATAGGAGCCAATGCAGAGAGTATAGAAAAAGCCGAGGATAGACTTAAATTTCGAAATGCTATGGATAAAATTGGGCTCGAAAGTCCCAAATCTTATCTAGTTACAAACTTAGAAGAGGCGGAAAAAGCTCGTAATGATATAGGGCTACCCATGATAATTCGACCTAGCTTTACGCTCGGAGGGGCAGGTGGAGGCGTTGCTTATAATAAAACCGAATATAACCAAATTGTGGCTACAGGCCTTGCAGCTTCCCCTGTGACCTCAGTCTTAGTTGAAGAGTCCATTATAGGATGGAAAGAATATGAAATGGAAGTCGTTAGAGACAGCGCAGATAATTGCATTATCATCTGTTCAATTGAAAACGTAGATCCTATGGGTATTCACACTGGCGACTCAATTACTGTTGCGCCGGCACTAACTTTAACCGATAAAGAATACCAAAATTTACGCAATGCATCCATCTCCGTTCTGAGAGAAATTGGGGTTGATACAGGTGGCTCCAATGTACAATTTGCTATAAATCCTGACAACGGTCGCCTAGTAATAATTGAGATGAACCCCCGCGTTTCAAGATCTTCCGCGTTAGCTTCGAAAGCTACCGGTTTCCCAATAGCAAAAGTTGCAGCAAAACTGGCAGTTGGATTTACGCTTGATGAGTTAAAAAATGATATTACCGGAATAACTCCAGCCGCGTTTGAACCAAGCATAGATTATATAGTGACAAAAATTCCCAGATTTACATTTGAAAAATTTCCACAGACCGAAGCTTTACTGTCAACAGCTATGAAATCAGTTGGCGAGGCGATGTCTATAGGTAGATCTTTTGCTGAGAGCTTGCAAAAGGGTCTGCGTTCTATGGAAATAGGCCTAACGGGCCTTAACGAGGTAGAAATAGTTGGTGCTCCAAATCACGATAGCATTGAAGCCGCACTATCTCAACATCACCCCAATCGCATTCTATATGTTGCCCAAGCAATAAGACATGGAATGAGCCTCAAAAAAATACAAAAATCTTCTGGTTTTGATCCCTGGTTTTTAGATCAGATTGAAATGATTGTTAAATTTGAGGAGGGTCTCCGAGAAAAGGGCTTGCCATCCAATAAATCAGATTTTCTTACGGTGAAAAAGTTGGGCTTTTCCGATGCCAGGATTGGAGAACTAGTAAATTTAAATACCAACGCTGTCACACTAAAACGAAAAGAACTTGGTGTTAATCCTATTTACAAGCGGGTTGACACATGTGCAGCTGAATTTTCATCACAAACATCCTACATGTATTCCTCCTATGAAGGAGATGGATTAAACGAGCCTGAAAATGAAGTTAATCCGTCGCTTGCTAAGAAAGTTATTATACTGGGTGGGGGACCAAATCGTATAGGTCAAGGTATTGAGTTTGATTATTGTTGCGTTCATGCGGCGTATGCGATGAAAGAGGCGGGATATGAGTCGATTATGGTTAATTGTAACCCCGAGACCGTATCTACAGACTATGACACATCCGACCGACTATATTTTGAGCCGCTCACTGGTGAAGATGTTATAGAGTTAATCGAAGCCGAAAAAATGAATGGTATTGTTCATGGTGTAATTGTGCAATTTGGTGGACAGACACCCCTAAAACTGGCGGCTGCGCTGGAAGATGCAAATATTCCTATTTTAGGAACGTCTCCAGATGCAATTGATCTCGCGGAGGATAGAGAAAGATTCCAAAAACTCCTTGAAGAGCTTAAATTAAAACAACCACCCAATGGAACGGCTAGGTCGGCTGAAGAAGCAGAACAAGTTGCAAAAAATATTGGATATCCTGTTGTAATACGGCCTTCATATGTTCTTGGAGGAAGAGCAATGGAAATAGTTCACAACGTTGAGCAATTACATCAGTATATTAAAACAGCTGTTGTTGTGTCGGGAGATAGCCCCATTCTAATTGACTGGTATCTAAGAGATGCCATTGAGGTGGATTTAGATGCTATTTGCGATGGATCAGAAGTTTTTATCGCTGGTATTATGGAACATATTGAGGAAGCTGGAATACATTCGGGCGATAGTGCATGCTCACTTCCTCCCCATTCTCTGAAACCCAATATTATCAAGGATCTAAGCGATCAAGCCGAATCTCTAGCATTATCTCTAGGTGTGGTAGGTCTCATGAATATTCAGTTTGCAATTCAAGAAGATAATATTTTTATCCTAGAGGTTAATCCACGCGCTAGCCGAACCGTTCCGTTCGTCGCTAAGGCTACTGGAATTCCAGTAGCTAAAATTGCTGCTCGAATAATGGCTGGAGAAAAACTATCTAGTTTTAATCTAGATAATATTTCAAGTCCAAAGCATACGGCAGTTAAAGAGGCTGTTTTTCCATTCTCTCGTTTTCCTGGTGTTGATATTATTCTGGGGCCAGAAATGAAATCAACGGGAGAGGTGATGGGCATTGATAAAGATTTTCCGAGAGCTTTTGCCAAATCTCAATTAGCCTCGGGAACGTTGCTTCCATTAAACGGTACCATATTCATCTCTGTAAAAGATAGTGATAAAACAGCTGCCATTACAATAGCTTCGGACTTGCAGAATATGGGTTTTGAGATTTTAGCAACAATGGGAACCTCCAAATTCCTTGAAACATCCGGTATAATAGCAACACCAATTAATAAAGTCCTCCAAGGTCGACCCCATTGCGTTGATTCAATTCTTTCTAACGAAGTGCAAATGGTCATTAATACTTCAGAGGGGGCACAGGCGGTTGCAGATAGTTCTTCTATAAGAAGTTCTGCATTAAAAATGAATATCCCTCAATATACAACAATAGCCGGTGCATTAGCTGCCGTGGATGCTATTCGTATTCAACTCTCTAATAAAGATAAATTCAATATGGGGCTGGAAGTTGCCTCTCTGCAATCCTATTTTTGAGTTTAAAAAAAAATACTTTATGTTATAACAAAAAGTAGTAGTTATTAGTTATTTTATTAAAGTTTCGAGGCAATTAAAATGGAAAAAGTTCCTATGACGGCTGGTGGACTAGTCGCGTTAGAAGAAGAACTCCGACAACTTAAGTTTGTTGAGAGGCATGAAGTTATAAAAGCAATTGAGGTTGCTCGCGAACATGGAGATCTATCCGAAAATGCAGAATACCATGCTGCGCGCGAAAAACAAAGTTTTATCGAGGGTAGGGTTTTAGAACTTGAATCGGTAATTAGCCTTGCTGATGTTATTGATCCAGGAAAATTATCTGGCGAGATAGTGCGTTTCGGTGCCACAGTTAAACTGGTAGATGAAGATACTGATGATGAGTCAACTTTTCAAATAGTTGGAACCTATGAAGCAAATATTGAAAATGGCAAACTCTCAATTACATCTCCTACAGCAAGAGCTCTCATAGGAAAATCGTTAGGTGATAGTGTCGATGTAACCACCCCTGGCGGTTCAAAATCATATGAAATTATGGCTGTTGATTACAAATAAAACCTCAAGTCGGCTTTTCTTCCGAATAAATAAATTGCCACCTAGGTAGTATCCAAACTTATTAAAGGTCAATATTATCGTTACGCACCGGCACTCCTGGCAACACTTTCGATGAACGTATTGCCAGAGAAGATTTAACATGGCCTACATTCGGAGCGACTGTCAGTTTATTTATTACAAAACTTTGATAGGTTTCCCAATCTTCTGCAACAACCTTCAACAAAAAGTCAGTTTCTCCAGCTAGCATATAACATTCTCTTACCTCAGCCCATGATTGAACTAATGTCTCGAAAGCAACCAAGTCAGGCTCAGCTTGGGTCGTCAATCCAACTTGAGCGAAGACATTCACATTAAAGCCAAGTTCAGGCATTGATAAACTTGTATAATAACCTAAAATAACCCCAGCCTCTTCAAGAGCCCTAACGCGCCTTAAACAAGGTGGCGGTGAAACACCGACTTTCCCGGCTAAATCAACGTTTGTTATTCGGCCATCCAATTGAAGTTCGCGAAGAATATTTAAATCAATATCATCAAGTTTTACGCGGGGCATACAAATTCATCCTCTATTTTACGATAAATGTATTACGAACCTCCAAAATACGCAATAAGATTTCAATTTTAACAAATTTTATTTCAAAAATTAATCTAAAGGCGAGTTTTAAAGGTTTTATTTTTATTCATAGAAAAAATTTTTACGAGTAATTCATTTACAATGAGCGCATCGCGCCAAGTATACATACTTGAGTTGATAATAAATCAACGTTAGTATTTAAATATAATTTTTATCATATCACAAGCTAGATCAATAATAATATTAGTATATGATGGTCCTAATTATTCAAGAACAACAACAGTCCCCTATTGGACAATATACATCTGATTAAATCCTAATTATAACTAAACTTTCAAATTCAACATAAATTAAAAGCGAGAAATACTAGTTATGCCTAACAAACACAAAAAAGTATTAATACTCGGTTCAGGAGCAGCTGGACTTACAGCAGCAATTTACTCTGCACGAGCAAATTTAAAACCAATACTAATACACGGGATGCAACCTGGTGGACAAATGACTATTACGACTGACGTGGAGAATTATCCAGGATTTCCTGACGTAATTCAGGGCCCTTGGCTCATGGAACAGATGCAATCCCAAGCAGAAAATGTTGGCACAAAAATGATTACTGACACAGTAGTGAGTGCAAAATTGAATGTTCGCCCGTTCGAATTAGTTTGCGATTCGGGTGACACCTATACAACAGATGCCTTAATTATTTCGACTGGTGCTCAAGCTAAATGGTTGGGTATAGATAGTGAAAAAAAATACCAAGGTTTTGGCGTTTCCGCATGTGCCACTTGTGATGGTTTCTTTTATCGCGGGAAAGAGGTTGCGGTAATTGGTGGTGGCAATACTGCAGTGGAAGAAGCATTATATCTTACTAATCATGCTGAAAAAGTAAAACTTATCCATCGCCGAGATACTTTGCGAGCAGAAAAACTTCTTCAGGAGAGATTATTCTCTCACCCAAAAATTGAAATTATATGGAATACGGTAGTTGACGAAATTATGGGAAATACTGAGGGTCCAATGCCAGAAGTCACAGGAATTTCTCTTAAAAATATTAAAACTAATGAAATTACCCAACACAATCTGCAAGGAGTATTTGTTGCGATTGGCCACACACCAAACACTGAGATCTTTGGAGATCAACTTGACAAAGACGCAGAGGGCTACATTATTACAAAACCGGATAGTACAGCTACTAGTATCCCGGGTGTTTTTGCTGCCGGAGATGTTCAAGACAATGTATATCGACAAGCCATTACTGCGGCTGGCACTGGGTGTATGGCAGCCCTAGAAGTTGAAAAATTCATTGCTGAACAATAATATTGTTCCAAAAATATTTTAATTTTAAAATATAAAAAAAAATAGTTATACTTAAACTTTAAAACGTTTAAGATAATTTATTATGGATTGGGATAAAATTAGAATTTTTCACGCAGTGGCTGAAGCAGGAAGCTTTACTCATGCAGGAGATACCTTAAACTTAAGTCAGTCAGCAGTAAGTAGGCAGATTAGTACCCTTGAACAATCGCTAAATGTTCCTTTATTCCACAGACATGCCAGAGGGCTTATTCTCACCGAACAAGGGGAAGATTTATATGTAACAGCCCACGAAGTCTTTCATAAAGTTACTATGACCGAGGCAAGATTAACGGAAAGCAAGGAACGACCTGAAGGTCCTCTAAAAATTACAACTACAATAGGGTTTGGATCAATATGGCTAACTCCCCGAATAAAGGAATTTATGGATTCCTACCCGGAAATTGATGTCACAATCCTATTGGAATACGATGATTTAGATCTCGCAATGAGGGAAGCTGACGTAGCAATCAGATTAACACCACCAAGGCAACCTGATTTGATACAACGACATCTCATGAGTATTAATTACAACTGTTATGCATCGCCAGAATATTTGCAGGAACATGGCATACCAAAAAAACCTGAGGATTTAGACTCACACAATTTGATAACTTTTGGTCAAGAGGCTGGCGATCAAAATGAGCTTCTACCAGCCCTAAATTTTTTACAAGCCGCTGGCACACAAGGTAAACGCAGGAAACCGGTTCTGCAGGTTAATAACATTTATGGAATTTATAGGGCTGTAAGAAGTGGGGTCGGCATTGGTGCTCTACCAGATTATTTTACAGAAGGTCCATCCACTTTAGTTCATATACTTCCAGAACTACAAACCCCCTCAACGGAAGTATATTTTGTATATCCGGAAGAACTTCGGCAGTCCGCAAGGATTGCAGTATTTAGGGATTTCTTAATTAGAAAAATTATTGATAGTAGAAAAACGGTTTAGTCGATAAAGAATTTTCTTTCTAAGCTAAACAACTACATGCCCTTTTAATACGCTCACATGCATCTGCAAGTATTTCTGTTGAAGTAGCATATGAAATCCTAAAAAATGGGGATAAACCAAAAGCTGCACCAAAAACCACAGCCACGCCTTCCTCCTCTAAAAAGTATGTTGCGACTTCAAGGTC
This sequence comes from Rhodospirillales bacterium, assembly GCA_016777585.1. GTDB lineage: Bacteria > Pseudomonadota > Alphaproteobacteria > Rhodospirillales > UBA2165 > TMED23. The sequence continues at coordinate 13,411 of JADHRD010000031.1, forward strand.
GTTCTTTAATACCTTACCATCTTTTGTCTTTTTTCCTATTAAACCGGCACAACTCGGGTAAACGTAAAAAGCTCCCTGAGGTGTCTTACACTCTATACCGTTTGCCTGATTAAGCATAGTGGTAACGAGGTCCCGGCGTTCTCTAAAAACCTTATTATTATCTGCTATAAAGTCTTGAGGGCCGTTAAGGGCCTCAACCGCTGCGGCTTGAGAAATTGATGAAGCATGGCTTGTGCTTTGTGATTGAACTTTATTCATGGCCTGAATTAGATTTTCTGGCCCCGCAGCATAACCAATCCGCCAACCGGTCATAGCGTAAGCTTTTGATACCCCATTTACCGTAAGGGTACGATCATAGAGTTTTGGTTCCACCTGCGCTATTGTTTTAAATATAAAATCATCAAAAATAAGGTGTTCATATATGTCATCAGTCATTATGTGAACGTTACTATGTTTTAATAATATATTAGTTATTTTCATTAATTCATGCTCTGAGTACGCTGCACCTGTTGGATTTGAAGGCGAATTAATTAACAACCACTTTGTCTTCGATGTGATGGCCTTTTCCAACTGCTCAGAAGTGATTTTAAAATCATTTTCAGCGTAACCTTCAACAATAACCGGAGTGCCTCCCGCCAAAAGAACTATATCGGGATACGATACCCAATATGGCGCAGGTATAATAACCTCGTCTCCTTCTTCAACAGTTGCCATTATTGCATTATAAATACTTTGCTTGCCACCCGATGCAACTTGAATTTGTGATGGCGCATAATCAAGTCCATTTTCCCGTTTAAACTTTGCGGAAATTGCCTCTCGGAGCGCAATTGTGCCAGGAACAAGTGTATATTTTGTCTCACCTAATTTAATTGCAGAAATGGCTGCTTCTTGTGCATTGTCCGGTGTATCGAAATCAGGCTCACCAGCACCAAGGCTAATTATATCCATCCCTTGTGCTTTAAGTTCCTGAGCTCGACTGCTAACGCCCATGGTCGCAGAAGGTTTAATCCGATTTAACCTTTCGGCAATTAAAGCCATAATTTTTATCCTCAGAATAATATTAGTTTCACATTAATATCTATAGATTACTTTCCGAGCCCGAGTCTTGCAATACTATAAACGATAATACTCCATGTGATATTTAATAACATGATTGTATAAACTCTCTCAGGCATTAAAATACTAGATAAAGTGTAATCGTTATATTTACAGGTATATAAACAAAAACATGCCAAACGATATGTATTCTATCCCCAATAAACGGAACATCGAAAAGGGTGGCAATCCACTAAAAGTCGTTTCTGAATTTAAGCCGTCGGGCGATCAACCACAAGCCATATCAGAATTAGTGAAAGGTATCCGATCGGGAGAAAAAGATCAGGTCCTACTGGGCGTAACAGGGTCTGGTAAAACATATACAATCGCAAATACTATCGAACTTGTAAATCGCCCGGCTCTAATTTTGGCGCCTAACAAAACACTGGCCGCACAACTTTATGGCGAAATGAAAGACTTTTTCCCAAACAACGCTGTTGAATATTTTGTATCATACTATGATTACTATCAACCAGAAGCATACGTTCCACGGACTGATACATATATCGAAAAAGATGCTTCAATAAATGAGCAAATAGATAGAATGCGCCACTCTGCCACTCGAGCTTTGTTAGAGCAGACTGATGTTATAATAGTCTCCTCGGTTTCTTGTATATATGGCATAGGCTCTGTTGAAACATATTCGGAAATGACTGAAAAAGTAGCCGTTGGACAAATCATTAATAGAAACGATCTTTTGAAACGTTTTGTTGAATTACAATATTCACGCAATGATACAGCTTTTTACAGAGGCACATTTAGGGTTCGAGGCGATGTTGTTGAAATTTTCCCTTCTCATCTTGAAGATCGGGCTTGGCGATTTTCCATGTTTGGCGACGATATAGAGAGTATTTGGGAAATAGACCCTCTTACTGGTGAAAAGCTCGAAATTCTTGAACAAGTTGTTGTATACCCCTCAAGCCATTATGTAACTCCACGTCCAACTTTAGTGCAGGCATTGCCCAAAATTAAGGAAGAGTTAAAAAATGTAATTTCCAACTTTAAAGAAGAAGGAAAGTTATTGGAGGCGCAAAGAATTGAAGAGCGGACAACATTCGATATTGAAATGCTTGAAACTACGGGCCACTGTTCGGGAATTGAAAACTATTCACGCTATCTTACTGGACGCAAGGCTGGAGACCCACCCCCTACATTATTTGAATACTTGCCCGAAAACGCTCTTTTAATTATCGATGAAAGCCACGTGACTATACCTCAACTAGGGGCAATGTATAAAGGAGACTTCTCGCGTAAAACCACACTTCACAAATTTGGATTTAGGCTTCCTTCATGCCTCGACAATCGGCCCCTCAAATTTGAAGAATGGGAATTAATGCGCCCACAAACACTATTTGTATCTGCCACTCCAGGGCCATGGGAGATGAATCAAACAGATGGGACTTTTACTGAACAATTAGTTCGCCCAACTGGACTTATAGACCCCCCCTGTTTCGTTCGACCTGTTGGTACGCAGGTAGATGATCTACTTGCTGAATGCCGGGCCTGTGCCAGCAAAGGAGAACGGGTTTTGGTCACTACGCTAACTAAGAAAATGTCCGAAGATCTGACTGAATTTATGCATGAGGCGGGAATTCGCGTTCGCTATCTTCACTCAGATATTGATACATTGGAACGCATTGAAATTATTCGAGATCTTCGATTAGGAGCATTCGATGTCTTGATTGGTATTAATTTATTGCGGGAGGGACTAGATATCCCAGAATGTGCCTTGGTAGCAATTTTAGATGCCGACAAAGAGGGGTTTTTAAGGTCTAAAACATCACTTGTCCAAACTATTGGCCGAGCAGCTAGAAATATTGAAGGTCGAGTTATTCTCTATGCAGATAAAATGACAGATAGCTTGGAATATGCAATTAATGAGACCGATCGGCGTAGACTTAAACAAAAAGAATATAATAAAGTTAATGGTATAACCCCAGTATCCATTAAGAAAAATATTACTGATGTTTTAGAGGATGTATACTCGCGTGACTATTTAGCGATGGAGGACGACAAAGTTACTTCAAGCGACATCAAAGGTAATAATTTTCAAGCCCACATTGGTGGCCTAAATAACCAAATGAAAGAAGCGGCTGGTAATTTAGAGTTTGAAGAAGCTGCGAGAATCAGAGATGAAATAAGACGATTAGAAGCTATAGAATTGGGACTCGCCAAACCAGGAGTTTCGCCAGCTACATCGTTCAAATCGCGTTCAAAAAGAAAGAATGTCGGTGCAAAACCTGCTGGTTTTTAGAAGATATACCAATAAATTTATTTCCCCTTAGAGCAGGACGTAATTGGGCAAAAAAATTTTGTATTTCGAGGAGGCTCAGGATGTTCTCGATTATCTCTAGGATTAAAGGCATGGTATATTTGACATTCGCGATTATAAGCATTCTGAGTTGAGCGAAAAAATTTAAACCTAAATCCGGAATACATATCAATATATTTTCTTAGGCTCGCCCCAAGATCCCCATCAACGTGTTTAACCAGACGAACTTTAAAACGTAATTTACCATCATTACCTTTGCGTATACCACCCAAAACAAATACACTTGAAGAACTCCAGTCAACAGAATTATCAACTTTCGTATTAATAATATGCTCAGTAAGAGGCATTGGTATACCGAGCCCTGTATTTGATTGCATCTCTCTCATAAACAAACATACCATCTTATATAATTTGATAGAGTTAAACCCATAATTATTTCAGGCAACTATTATTGTAACTATATTATAATAGGTTTATAAGAAAAAAAATATTTTGTAAAATGAGTTTGGCTCTATGGAAAAACTAAAAAAAACAAATATAGAATGGAAAAAATTACTGTCTCCAGACCAATATCACGTTGCTCGAGAACATGGAACAGAGCGACCATTTTCCGGCAAATACAATGAAGAAAAAGCTGTTGGGGTTTATAACTGCTGCTGCTGCGATTCGCCACTTTTTCATTCGTCACAGAAATTTAATTCTGGTACTGGTTGGCCAAGCTACTGGGCACCCATCGACGAATCATCTGTGGAAACCATAACCGATAATTCGCTTGGAATGGCCAGAACTGAGGTAGTTTGCTCCAAATGTGATGCTCACCTTGGTCACGTGTTTCTCGATGGCCCAGAGCCAACAGGTCTTCGTTATTGCATTAACTCGATAGTTCTTAAACTTACTCCCGATAAGTAGAAACTCTAATCCATAAGTTTCCTAAGTGCGAATTGACGGTTGGATGTAAAAGGCCTCACCTCTGCAGTCCATCTTCCGAATTCAACAGCATTTCCCCATTCATTACTTTTTAAAATATCTGGGTTGAGGATTTCATAAATGGCGGTATACCGTGGCTCAGTTTCTATATCTAGGTCTTTCAATTCTCCGCCAAAATTCATTGTTATTGGTTGTAATTTATACCTCTCAACTTTAATTACACCCGTAACCTTGAGAATTGCTGGAATATGCTCAGTGTCATAAACTTCATTGAATAGATCTTCTTTATCTTTTTGAATATCCATACTTACTACTAATAAATATTTTATCATGGAAAGTCCTTACATTTTCAGTGAACAAAAACTTGGATTATTGTTATCAAGCATACCTTTAATAAACACTAAATTAGTATTGGGCCAGTGAGTTTGTATTGAATAATTCTTTATTTTCATGATAAATGGGGCAATCAACAAATGAGCTAAAATTAATTCATATGGAGACAAAGGGTGAATACATTAACACCATTAAAGAATGAACCGCCAATGGTTGAGAGTTTTATACCTCCGCAAAGATTATTAATGGGTGCGGGGCCGTCAAGAGTGCATAAAGATGTCTTAAATATTATGTCCCAAACAACGATTGGTCATTTAGACCCTGAAATGATCAAGATGATGGATGAATTAAAAGAAATGTTAAGGTATACATTTCAAACGAAAAATTCCTTGACTTTTCCTGTGTCTGGTCCGGGTTCATTGGGCATGGAAGCTTGCGTAAACAATATTGTTGAGCCAAACCAGAAAGTTTTAATTGCAATAAATGGCGTATTTGGCGCGAGAATGGCTGAAGTTGCGAGACGAGCGGGAGCGGATGTCATAACAACAGAAGACGAATGGGGTAAAGCCGTAGATATAAATAAAGTGAAGGATGCAATTGATTCAAATCCGGAAATATCTACTTTGGGTTTTGTTCACGCAGAAACATCGACTGGTGTTATGTCTGATGCCGGCGCTCTATGTCAGTTAGCTGCTAATAATAATATTATGACCATTGTTGATACAGTTACGTCTCTGGCAGGTATTCCTGTAAACGTTGACGTTTGGGGAGCAGATGCCGTTTATTCAGGTACGCAGAAATGTCTCTCTTGCCCACCCGGTCTCTCACCAGTTACGTTTAGCGAAAAGGCTGTAGAAAAAGTTCTTAACCGGAGTTCACCAGTTCAAAGTTGGCTACTTGACTTGTCATTGGTTGCAAATTATTGGCAAGGAGATAGTCAAAGTGGGGTTAGAACCTATCATCATACGGCTCCAGTTAACGCGTTAATGGGCCTTCATGAGGCACTCCGGAGAGTAGTAGCAGAAGGATTGGACGGCGTTTGGGCTCGACATAGAGAAACTTCAAATATTATTGTCACTGGCCTCGAATCAATGGGTTTTAAAATGTTGGTAGATCAATCTGTTAGATTGCCTGAACTTTTAACTGTTTTATTACCAACAAATGTGGAGGATGGTCCGGTTAGATCTAGATTACTTAATGAGTTCAACATAGAGATTAGTGCTGGCCTTGGTCCTTTTGCAGGAAAGTTATGGAGAATTGGTGTAATGGGTGAGGGGGCACGGCCTAAAAATGCACAGAAACTATTAGAAGCTATAGACGAGTGTTTAAAAAACTAAGAATATATTATTTAAGAAAGGATAATATAACGTGGTTAACTCTAGCAATATAATTCCACCGCCATCACTAAGTGAGATAATACTGAAGACAAGTAATTTTGATGTTATGAAAGATTGGTATAAAATTGCGCTAGATATGGAACCTTTCTTCACTCGAGGAAGGCCAGAAGAAGTTAGCTGGACAAAGTCTCAGCAGATTGTGTTCTTCAAACTTTATGGATTATACCCACACGCTCAAATGTTTGGAATATTTGAGGTCGATGGCACTGAGAAAAAAGTCGGTATAAACCCTGGTTTGCATCATTTTCAACTCGCTCATAGCAATTTTGAAGAACTATTTAACCGCTACGAGTGCCTCAAAAAAAATGGGATAGAGCCTATTGAAAAATGGAACCATGGCGTAATGACGAGTTTCTATTACGAGGATCCGGATGGCAATCAACCGGAAATGACATGCATGAACTTTGAGCGGGAGGAGGATTTTAGGGCATACTTTGGGACGAAAGCCTATAAAAATAATATTTCTGGCGTGCCGATCGATCCTGAAGAATACATTGCTCGTTATAGATCAGGCACACCACAAAAAGATCTAATAAAAATCCCTGTTTAGACTATTCAAAATTTTTTGATATTAAATAATTAACCCCAGATTTCTTGAGATATCTCCATGACCAGGCGAAGTTTGGCCAACTGGTCTTCAACAGAAATTAAGTTGCCAACAGCATTCGATGAAAATCCGCATTGAGGAGATAAAGCCAATTGATCAATATCTACAAACTTCGAAGCTTCATCGATTCGTCTTTTGATTTCATCTTTAGTCTCTAGTGTATCAAATTTTGTGGTAACTAAACCAAGCACAATGGTAACATCCCCCTTCGGAACAAACCGAAGTGGTTCAAAGCCGCCTGAACGCTCATCGTCATATTCCAGAAAAAAACCATCAACTTTAGTCAGGTTAAACATTTTATCCGCAATGGGTTCATATCCACCTGATGCAAACCATTGACTAATAGCATTGCCGCGACAAAGGTGTATACATACAGACATGTCTGATGGACGATTCCTTATAGAGTCATTTATTAATGCTGCATAAGTTTCAGGAAGTTCGTCTGGGTCCTCGCCAAGCTGTCTCGCGTTCTCTCTCATTCTTTCATCACATAAGTAAGCTAAGTTGGTATCATCAAACTGAACATACTTACAACCAGCGTCGCCCAAGTCGCTCAACTCTTCTTGATAAATCCGAGCAAGATCAGTAAAAAAATCACCCATCTCAGGATATGCAATTTTATCTATAGCTTCACGACCACCCCGAAAATGGGTCATAGTGGGGGATGGAACGGTAATTTTAACAGTTCTATCTGTAAGAGATTTGATAAACTTAAAATTTTCGATTTCTATGCCACCTTCTGGTCTATCAATCTTACCATCAATATAAGGAATGTAAGGCATTTGCTTATCTTTACCCGCTATGTTTTCTTTACCTAATTTTACGGCCTTATCAAAATCCCAGCTTGAGGTCACGTTCCGTAGTTTGCTTATAAAATCAACATGAAAGCTTTCACGCCGATATTCACCATCTGTTATAGATAATAGCCCTGCTTTCTCTTGGAATTTGACGACTTCCTCAATACATCTATCCTCATGCATCTTGAGTTCTTTAGGAGTGATATCGCCCCTTTTCATCTTTTCGCGAGAAAGCAATAATGTTTCAGGCCTTAATAAACTGCCAACATGGTCTCCACGAAAGGGCGGGCGGGTGCGAATTGCCATGAATAAGTTCCTTTAAAAAATAGTTAGATTTTTAAGTATTATGCAGATATTAATAACACGATAAATCATATCATTCTATATAAGATCTCTATTAATATCATCAAATAGTAGGAATTTTCCAATAAATTTATTATTATTACTCTCGTCTTTTAAGGTTAGAAGCTATCGTTTTCAATGGCCAGCCGACGTCTGTGCTAATTGGGCCTTCGAAATGGAAACATTGATACTTGGTTGGTATATCTTAGTCGAGACACAGTCGATTTTTTGGCTTACGGCTTTTGGCTCTTTACAATTCATGGGTACATTAATTGCACCATGGCTGGGCGTAGTAGCAGATCGCCTTGGTCGTAAATTTGTATTATGCTGCATGCGGGCGATCTTTGTTATATTAGCAAGTATATTAATGCTGTTCGCATTTCTTGATATTCTTACGCCGACATATGTTTTAATTTTATCTCTTCTGAATGGTATGCTAAGGCCTTCTGACTTAGTTATGCGGCAAGCTCTTGTTGGTGATACGGTGCCAAAAGATACCTTAGCCAATGCGCTAGGACTTACCCGAATATCAATGGAGTCAGCCAGATTGTTTGGAGCCTTAATTGGGACAGGAATTTTTGCTTTATTGGGAATAAGCTACGCTTATATATTAGTCGTATGTGTCTATTTCATAGCGTTTGCGTTAAGCCTTGGGATTACTAATGTTACCCATAAAATTAAGTCGATAGATATACCCAAATCCCAGTGGCGAGATTTTAAAGAAGGTGTCAACTATGTTCTATCTACGCCAGCAGTGCTTGCTATAATTTGGTTAGCTTTTTTAGTTAATTTGACAGCCTTTCCTATTATTAGAGGATTATTTCCATTTGTCGCTAAAGAAATCTATTTTACAGGTGAAATTGGACTTGGTCACATGGTTGCAACATTTGCAGCTGGAGCGCTTATTGGTTCACTCATAGTTGCATTAGCAGGGCCTCAAGTTAGAACAATTAAGTTTATGTTTATAAATATTATTCTTTGGTATTTAATGTTAGCAGTCTTTGCGAGTATTGAGTCCGAATATTATGGTTTAATATCATTACTTTTAATGGGTATATTCCACTCGCAGGGAATGGTATCAATGTCTGTAATACTTATAAGTCGCCTTGATCCATACATACGTGGACGAGTTATTGGAATAAGAGTGCTAGCCATTTATGGCGTACCCCTAGGCTTGTTAGGGACCGGCTACCTTATTAATGCAATAAACTTTCAAAATACAATAAATTTATATATTGTTATTGGCATTGTTTTAACAATTTCAATCTGGTTTAACTGGCGTAAGCATTTGTGAAAAATTTCAGAATGGTTAAGCTTAAATAAAATAATTTGATAGTTTTACTCAGCAACGACTGTGACTTTTAAGGTACTCCATTTTGCTAAATAAGCAATTAATCTCGAGCATAATTATTATACCAACCATTATTTTATTGTCTCTATTGGGAAACTGGCAAGTAAACCGTTTGGAATATAAAAACAAATTACAGCAACAAATTGATATATATTTTTCATTACCGCCTATCCTTAATCAAGATTTTAATGACGGCGTCGGTCTTAATGAATATCGGAAAATAAGCCTTGTTGGAAAATTTATTAAGAAAGCGAATTTTCACTTAGTGAACCAGGTGTATAAAGGAGAGGTTGGAATTAACATAATATCAGTATTTAAGCCTCACAAAATAAATAAGTATATACTCGTTAACCGTGGTTGGTTTCCTAACTCAAAGAAACACATGGAATATAGCAAACAACCATTTCATAATGATATTATTCAGAATATTACTATCGATGGGATAATACGTGCTATTAAACAAAAAAATTTTCTAGTTCCTGATAACGAACCAGATAAAAACCTATGGTTCTATATTGACCCATTGAAAATGAGTAAAGAAAGCAATTTTCTTGTTAATCAAAAATATTATATAAAAATCAACGACAAGCCAAAAATACTAGGACAAACAAGTAACTTTACGAGGGTTAAAGTACACTACAAACATCATCTATTTTTCTCTATTACATGGTATTCTCTAAGTTTCATTCTGTTACTCATGTATATTCATAACTTCTGGCGAAAGAAACGTAATGATAAATAAGTTTCTTCATAAAAATATTTCCGTGAATGTGTAAAT
>JADHRD010000032.1 GCA_016777585.1 Rhodospirillales bacterium
GGGCTCGGTATCTTGGTTTTCTTCGATTAAACCCTCGAATTTGAGAAGTTCAATAGAGTCGCCCATTAGGTCCAAAGAGGGGCCAGTAACACGGCTTACAAAATGTCTAACTGACTCAACGAGTTCGTCATATGTCATTTTGTTTAGGCCATCGAGTTTCCTTCCCGCTAGTATGCCTAGCGCACATAATCTTATTGATTCTCTTGGAGTTAGAGTATTATCCGAGTACATGGGTTCCAATAATGATAAAAAATTTTAAGCATTGTAAGTATTAAATATTATTTAGTCTAACTTAGAAGTATTTCGGATAAAATAATAAATTAAGAACCGAGACTTATATTATGGATGTTACGTAATATCTATTCGAATGTGAGTAAGTGTTATTGGACATCCAATGATTAGCCAAGTTTTGCTCAAATAATTTGAACCCAACCATCTCGCTTCTCTAGACAGTTCGATTTCCTAAGCGGCTTGTTTAATGCCGAGGTCTCTCCAGACGGTAGTAAGTGCCTTTACTAAATTAACCATTAACTCATCGTTATGCAGAGGTGTTGGGGTAAAACGGAGACGTTCAGTTCCTCTTGGCACTGTAGGATAATTGATTGGCTGAACGTATATACCGTGATTATAAAGCAACTCATCACTGGCTTGTTTGCAAAGAACTGGGTCACCGACCAATACGGGAACAATGTGGGTTACGGATGGCATAAAAGGAATACCCGCATTTCCGAGCATGCTTTTAAGCTTTGCAGCTCGCTCTTGATGTTGAGAGCGCAGTTCTGGATGAGCCTTAACATGTTTGACGCTCGTTAAAGCGCCTGCCGCAACCGCTGGTGGCATTGATGTTGAAAATATAAAACCATCCCCATATGATCGGATAAAATCACACAAATTGTTACTGGCGGCAATATAACCGCCTACAACACCAAACCCTTTTGCGAGAGTTCCTTGGAGAATATCGATGCGATCCATTAGATTATCACGTTCTGAGACGCCCGCACCATTTGCACCGTAGAGGCCCACCGCATGTACCTCATCCAAAAACGTTAGGGCTCCATATTTTTCCGCCAAGTCACATATTTCTTTAATTGGCGCTATGTCTCCATCCATTGAGTATACAGACTCAAAGGCAATCAATTTAGGTCGATTCTTATCCAAACCTAATAGTTTATTTTCTAAATCTACTATATCATTGTGCTTGAAAATAATTTTTTCTGATCGAGAATGGCGAATTCCAGCAATCATCGAGTTGTGATTATTGGAATCTGAGAGTATTACACAGTTAGGAAGCATTTGTCCTATGGTGCTAAGAGTAGTTAAGTTGGCTACATAACCAGATGTAAAGATTAAACTTGCCTCTTTCTGGTGAAGATTTGCAAGTTCTTCTTCGAGTAAAATATGATAGTGATTTGTGCCTGAAATATTCCGTGTCCCGCCGGCTCCGGCTCCACAACGTTCAAGAGCTTCCCGCATCGCATCAACGACCAAAGAATTTTGGCCCATTCCAAGATAATCATTAGAGCACCAAACAGTTACCTTCTTGGCGCCTTTACTCTGGTAATTTTTAGCAACCGGAAAATTGCCGTACTCTCGCTCTAGATCAGCAAAAACACGATAGCGACCTTCAGATTTAAGGTCTCCGATTTTTTCCGCAAAGAAACTTTCGTAATTCATGTCGCCCTCTCAAGGCCTCCTAAAATCATATTTTATTACAAAACACATGTTAACCACAATACCTAATTAAACATGTAGTTAGTGCACCTATACCATTAAATTACGAATTTTTAATTTTTATCTCTCTGTTCTAATAATTCATACAACTCTCTTATTGACCGTTTTACGATCAAAACCATCTCTTGGATTTGTTTTTCATTTATTATTAGAGGTGGAGCAAAAGCTATACTGTCTCCCATTGCTCGCGAAATTAGTCCATTTTTTTGCATTAATTCAACCAGAAGGGGGCCAATTTTATCAGTAGTCTTGAAGGGCTCTTTTGTTATTTTATTTTTTACAATTTCTATCGCACCGAGCATACCTATTTGGCGGACTTCACCAACTAAGGGGTTCGTTTTCAACGTTCGAAGTTCCGCCTCAAATATAGGCGACATCTTTTGCACATGATTTATTAAATTAGTTTCTTCATAAATCTTTAGTGCTTCAAGAGCTACGGCGCATGATACAGGGTGGCCACCATATGTAAATCCATGCCCAAAAATACCTATCTCTTTACTTTGATACAATAGAAGATCAAAAACTTCCTCTCTTAACATCAATGCAGAAATTGGAAGATATCCCGAAGAAAGGCCCTTAGCCACAGTAATTATATCCGGCTTTAAGTCGTATGTCTCGGAGCCAAACATATTTCCTGTTCTCCCGAAACCACAGATGACTTCATCGGCAATAAATAAAATATCATATTCTTTGAGTAACGGTTGTATTTTTCTAAAATAAGATTCTGGTGGAGGTATTACGCCGCCGGCTCCCATAACAGGTTCGGCAATGAACGCAGCTATTGTGTCTGGACCCTCTTTCTCTATAAGAGCCCTCAGATTGGCGACTAATCTGTTTGTAAAGTTGTCTTCTGTCTCATCTTCAAGGGCGTAGCGATAGTAATGGGGGCAATCGGTATGCATTATCCGTGCAAATGGAACATCAAAATCTCGATGATTGTTTGGCAACCCTGTTAAACCAGATGTAAAAAGGGTTACACCATGATAACTTTTATGACGTGTGATAATTTTTTTTTTGTTATGCAGGCCACGTGCATTGTTGATATGCCAAACAATTTTTATCGCGGTGTCATTTGCTTCAGATCCAGAATTGGCGAAAAAAACTTTGGACATTTGATTAGGAGCTAAATCAATTAAATTTTCAGCTAGTTTAATTGCATTAGGGTGAGATTTGCCTCCAAAGCAATGATAAAATGGCAACTGTTCCATGGCTCTTGTAGCAGCGTTAACTAAACGTTGGTTCTGAAAACCTAGAGTAGTGCACCAGAGCCCTGACAAGCCCTCAATGTATTCTTTCCCAGCATCATCGTAAACATAAATACCTTTACCCGAAGTAATAATTTTTGGACCTTTTTTTTGATGAGAGGATAAATCGGTGTAAGGATGCACAACAGTATTGATATCAATATTGGACAGTGAACTATTATCAATAGACATTATATCCGCCCATATTCATCGTCAAATCGCTCAATGTCGTCCTCTTCCAAATAATCTCCAGATTGGACTTCAACAAGTTTCAATTCATTTTTGGTTTTGTTTTCAAGTCTGTGCTTAGTGCCAATCGGTATATACGTTGACTCATTCGTTTTTAACTCAAATATTTCTTTTCCTTTGGTTACCGTCGCTATACCTTTGACGACAACCCAGTGCTCTGCGCGCTTATGATGTAGTTGAAGAGAAATTTTTGCCCCAGGTTTAAGGTTAATAACCTTTATCTGAAAATTGTTTTGTTTTTCTTTAGTGATATACCAGCCCCAAGGACGATAAACCATAGTATGAGAGACATGCTCGGGCCTTTCTGCAGATTTGAGTTTATTAACAATAGTTTTTACGTCTTGAGCAGAATCCTTATTACAGATAAGTGTAGCATCATCTGTGGACACGACGATTAAGTTTTTTAATCCTATTCCAGTTATAAGTTTCCCCTCAGAGCGTAGTAATGAATTTGATGTATTCTCTACTAAAACATCTCCAGATAAGACATTGCCATTGTCATCTTTATCAAGGAGTTGCCACAAAGCATCCCAAGATCCAACATCACTCCATTTCATATCTACGGGTATGACGCATGCTTTTTGTGTTTTCTCCATTACAGCATAGTCTATCGAAATTGATGGACAAGAATTGAAATATTCATAATCTAGGCGATGGAAGTCCGTGTCTGAAATCGAATTAGTCACAGAAGCTAGACAATTGTCATAAATTATTGGTGAAAATTTTTTTAATTCACTGAGAAAAACTGAAGCTTTGAAAATAAAAATACCACTGTTCCAATAATATTCATCATTGAGCAAAAATTCTTTAGCTTTAGCTGCACTCGGTTTTTCTATGAATGACTCAATCTGATAACAATTACTGTAACCTTCAATTGATTTGGATTTCTTGATATATCCATAAGCAGTCTCTGGGTGGGTAGGAGAAATTCCCAAAGTAATTATTGAACCATTGTTTGCTGCTTTCTGGGCTTTATGCAACGAGTTCTTAAATGCTACTTCATCTTGAATTACGTGATCCGACGGAATGAGCAATAATGTTGGATCTTCAGTCTGCTGCATGAGTATTAGGGATGCAATTGCGGCAGCAGGCGCGGTATTTCTTCCTTCTTTTTCAAGTACAATAGATTTTGGTTTAATATCGATAGCTTTTAAATTTTCTGCTACCACGAACCGATGGTCTTCATTGCAAACTATTAAAGGTTCAGCGAATCGCTCGCCAGTAATTCTAATCACTGTTTCTTGCAATAAAGTCAAATTAGAATAAAGAGACTGCAATTGTTTGGGATGGAGTTCCCTAGATAAGGGCCAGAGGCGAGATCCAGATCCACCAGAGAGGATTACAGGGTATAATAATGGTGAGGGATTAGAGAGCATAATTGAGCCTAGGATATAGAATGCTTCTATAGTTATTTATTCTGCTTAAAAACACACTATATTTTCTCAACTTAATTTAGATATTTTTTAACTTTCGGTCTCCATTAATCCTTCAGCAATGTTTAGATTCATGTTTATTAGACTATCAAATAACTCGTTAGATGCGTTTTTCAAACCTTCAGTGGTTTGCTTGTCCACAAAAATACTTAGGCTCATTAAATTTGCCTTAAGTTCCTCTGGCAGGCTATTATCTTTTGCCGACACATCTGCTTGCACAATTGACCAAAGCAGTTGATTGTATTTTAAGGCTCTTTCAGCGAGTTCACTATCATCCATATTTTGCCGCGCTTGATCTAATACATAAGCAGCCTGAGAAAACGCAGCAGCGTCCATTTCACGTTTATTATCAAAGTTAAATTTGTTTTCATCGGCCATTTTAAGTATACCCCTATCGTTCTATTTGGAATTCTAAAAAATTTATACTACCCTATTACTTTAAAAGAGAAGTCTATATATTCAGTTAACGTATCAAATCGTAATATTACCCTAAAATATAAACTTTTTTTTAGATAAAATGCAAATCAAGAAATTAAACTACGATACCTAATCCGTTAATTAATTTATTTACCACCATTCTCTTTTGACCACTCAGTTGGATCTTTTAGAAATTCCCGAACGCTTACTAAGTCGCTATCGGAGAAATAACTTCCCTTTTCTGCTTGATCTAGGACGTCCCACCAATTTGCTAAGAAGTGCAGGTTCACCCCAGCTTTCGCCATTGACTCTTGGGCACCTGGAAATGCATCATAGAAAAACACAACAAATATGTCGTTTACGACTAAACCACTATTTCTCAATGCATCTACAAACATTATTTTGCTGCCACCATCTGTCGCCAAATCTTCAACCAGCAAAACTTCAGAGTTTTCCTTGGCATTCCCTTCAATCTGCGAATTGCGACCAAATCCCTTTGGTTTTTTTCGCACATATAGCATTGGTTTTGATAGCTCTTCTGATAGCCAGGAACTGTAAGGAATACCTGCAGTCTCACCTCCCGCAAGCATATCTACTTGGCCCATATTTATCGATGATTGAAGAAGTTGAGCGCTTAGTTTAATAATTTCTCGACGTTCTTGCAGAAAAGAAATCACCCAACGACAATCGATATAAACGGGACTTGCCCAACCCGAGGTAAGTATATAGGGCTCTTGAGGTCTAAAATTCACTGCCTTGATGTCGAGTAGAATTTTAGCTGTTTGTCCAGCAATTATTTTTTTCTCGGATGTTTTGGTTTCATCTCTCATTTACTACCTCTTATTAAATATTGTATAAAATGTTACATAAATCTAAGGAAGATTCTTGTATGTTGCAATTGCTTGAAAAAAAAATTTGAATACTTAAAATTATTGAAATGTAAGTTGTTAAACTATATTTAACAAAACATTTAAAAAAGTAGACCGTGTTTTAGAATTATAAATTTTTACTATTACTAGTTCGGTAACCCCAGAAATGCGTAAAGAAACTCTCATATGGGTCTTGGTTGATGAGCGCCCTGGAACTGGGAAGCAAGCTCTGGCGGTTGCTGAGTCTCTTAAATTGCCTTTTGTTGTAAAGAAAATGACGTGGCTATGTTGGGCGAATTTGCCCAGTCAGTTGAGCCAATTATCAAAACTCTCAATAAACAAAGAATCACGAGAAAGATTATGTCCGCCATGGCCGGAAATGATCATCTCTTCTGGCAGGCGAGCGGCTGCTATCGCATTAAACATAAAGAAAAAAAATGCCCCAAATTGTAAATTGGTTCAAATAATGGACCCAGGAGCATTTGCACATAAAAATTTTAGCCTTATAGCTATTCCAAAGCATGATAAATTACTGGAAGCAAAACCAAATATTTTAAGAATAATTGGAGCCCCTAGTTTTATAGACGATAAAGAAATTATTAATGCAAAAATCCATTGGAAGGAAAAGTTTGGTTCATTGCGACGACCTATCTTTGCACTTTTCATTGGTGGCCCAACCAAAAGGCGACCCTTTTCTGTCAACCATGCTAGAGAATTAGGAGAGCGCGTATCTGAATTGGTTAAAAATAATAATGGACAATTAATCATTACTACGAGTCCCAGGACGGGGAAAATACTTAAGTATGTGCTTGACATTTTTAAGGAACGAGGAATTGATCCAGCTTATGTTTTCGACTGTGGCATAAGCACTTTGGATAAAAAAAATCCTTACTTTGGTTTTTTATCTTATGCGGATCATTTTATTGTTACTGGAGATTCTACTTCAATGTGCTCTGAACTGTGCAGTTTAACTAAGCCAACTTACATATTTGCTCCAACTGGCTTTTTGGCACCTAAGCATCAGCGATTTGTTAACTCTTTAATCAAAAATAATTATGCCGGTTTGCTTGGTGATATGACTGAAAATAAAACCATGGATAAATTTAGAAGAAGGTTAAATACAACTCGGAGCATAATTGATAGGATTAGTAAATTTATAAATTAGTCGTTAAAAATATACATTGAGTTGCTGGTGGCTCTCTAAAAAATGCACCACCCGATAAATATGTAATTTTAAGCCTATGAAAATTCTAAGAATATTTTTTCTTCCTGTCCTTTACAATGGTAAAATACTGAAACAAAGTGTATACTTCTAACTCAGAAAAGAAAATTTGATCAGGTTACATAAATTCAAAGCTAATTTTTGAAAATAGCTACTTTTTTATAGAGGTATGCATGAGTAACAAGCTAAAGTTTGGAGATGAATTGCAGCTGAATTATGATAATAAGTCGTTATTTTTTGTCCATGAGACCCTACTTCAAAAGGATAGAGTGGTTTCATTAGCCAATTATCTGCAGATTGAGTCGGATTATCAAGGTGGCCCCATGAGGCTGGTTGAGCCAGATACTTTAAATTGGATAAAAGGCTTTGATAATGATGATGTGTTATTTGATATTGGTGCAAATATGGGCATCTTTACTATTTTTGCGGCGGTTGTAGCAAAAGCAAGAGTTATAGCTTTCGAGCCTAGTTTAAATGAATCTAAGGTTTTAAATGCAAATATCTTTCGAAACAATTTAACCAACCGTGTTGATTTATATGGAGGTTGCGGCCTATCGAATGAAGAGGGGTTTGATATGTTGTACATGCAAAAATTCTCCGATTTTCAGTCTAATTTTATTGGAGAGAAAAAAGATGAATATTTAGAAGAAGTATTTATGGAGTTTAAACAAGGTTGTTATAAGACTACCATTGATAATTTATTATTTCGAGAAAATTTTGATAAGCCAGATCACATAAAGATTGATGTAGATGGCATCGAACACTTGATCATAGAAGGGGCTGCAGAGACTCTTACTCAAAAGATTGCCAAAAGTATAAACGTAGAGGTCAATGCAAAAGTCCCAGAGCATCATCAAATGATAAAAACAATAAAAGATAATGGGTATGAAATAGTTGGACCAGATTTGCTAAAGTTAAGACAAATTGAAGATAAATCAAAGGCGATATGCAATATTTTTTGTTATCGCAAATAATCTTTGGTTGTTGAAAGATTTTAGAACTATGCCTTTGATAAACTATTAGTTTTATTCTATTTTTTATGAGATGATGATATGAGCGTAAAAGAAAGTAATTCAATGTCAAAGAAAAATCTGGCAGATCATTTTCTTGCATGTGCCAAGCTTGACCGGTACCTCACAATTGAAACCGATGTCAGATTCTTTATTACCGATGATTTTATTAATAACTCAATTCTGCATGAGGCGGCTGCTATGGCCGCCATCTATTCAAAGGACAACCTAGTCGCTGAGGCAGCGTTAATGCCTTTAGGTGGAAAACTATCGACCATAAGTGGTAACGGCCGTGAGAAATATGAACGTCTTTTTGAATTGATTAGGAATGAGACGTTATCTGATCCCGTGAGGGCTCGAGCAGAAAATATTATTGATTCTAGATTTGACTCGAATGAAATACGTGATTTGGGAGCCCAACTTGGAAGTAGGATTAGCCCCGCTAGAGATCGTTATAAAAACTTTCTCAGCATCGTAAAAAAGTTAATGGAGAACAATATAACATCTAAACCGTTTATTGAGGAATTTAGAAATTTTACGGATAATGTTGCGGGAAAATTAGACTTTGGTATATATAGTTTTTGCTTAGATAATATGTTCAAAAACATTAAAATTTCTGAAGATATTAAGAAACTTTTACTGATGGAACTTTTATCATTTCCTAATCTCATTAGGAGAGAACTTTTGAGTAACCTGTTATCACAGCCAAATCAGGAAGCGGAGTTTATTGAATTTACTAATATGACATTGAATCAACAGCTCAGTCCTGAGTCTGTTGTGGAAATAATTATATTAAAGGATATAAAAATGCGTCGTTTGTCCATGGATGCTATTAATAGTCTGGCTCGAGAAAATACCACTCTATAGGTATCAGATTGGCTATGTGTCTATTTAAATCAATTAATTCTGGTGATGGGATGAGACGCTATGACCGAAGTCGTGATGGGCAACAATGGATTTATGAGTATATCTTAAAAACCAGTGACAGAGCCATCCATTTTGTAATGGATGAAAAATGTTCAAGCGGGAAATATAGAAAAAAATCATAACCGTAAGGCTTATATCAGGCTCAATGGGTATGTATTCTATGATGAATAGTTCCCAAATGGTTTTTGCCGAATAGTTGGTCACCAGTAATCTCGTTGAGTGACGTTACCGATGTTACATAATAATTCGGTTTTCTAATTTGCAATGATGCTTGGATTTCATCGTTATTTCCCCCATGGCCGGTTTGCACATGGACGCCACCTTTACAATTAGCATTAAGGCCCGCTAAAATATCTGTGGATCGATCTCCAATAACCCATGACTTGGACAAGTCTATTTTCATAAGTTCAGCGGCCATTTTAAGCATGCCAGGATTTGGTTTTCTAAATGGATGGTCGGCATGACGGAAACGAGCTATTGCTTCTTTATGGTGTGGGCATGCGAAGACAGCATCTATTGTCACTCCGGCGTTTTTAAGAATTTTTAGAATTGTATTTTGAACTTTGTAAAAGTCGTCCCATGAGTAGTATCCTCTGCCAATCCCAGATTGATTTGTAATAATGATTACTGGGATAGATAACAAGTTAGCGAATTTAATTAGTGGATTTATCTCGGGTATTAAGCTAATTTTGTTTACCTCGTGTAGATATTCGACTTCTTCAACGATCACTCCATCCCGATCCAAAAACAGAGCCCCGTTTCCAGTTGATTTTTGAGATTTCATAAATATTTGTGACCAAATATTGTTATTACCGACGAATAAATCTAATTTACTATCGTAAGACATATGATAGGTTTGCTCCAAAAACTTTGATATGAGATAAATCTACAAGGTTTTGATTGAGTTCTCTAGATTTTATTTTTTTGGTGTAATTTATGGTAAAAAAAAACAGAAACACACTTCGCTCGCACGTAACTACATTAGGTTTGGATAGAACTCCTCATAGGGCCTTTTTGAGAGGAATGGGTCTTGATGATGAAGCAATATCTAAACCCTTTATTGGAGTTGTAACTACTGCTGGCGAGACGACACCATGCGTAATGAATCTTACTCCACAGGCAAAGGCAGCTAAATCTGGAATTCAAGAGGCAGGCGGAACTCCGCGTGAATTCACCACAATTTCGGTATCCGATGGATTATCTATGAATCATCAGGGTATGAAGTTTTCGTTGATATCGAGAGAAGTAATTGCAGATAGTATTGAACTTGTTGTTAGGGGTCATGCTTATGATGGAATTGTCGGTTTTGGTGGCTGCGATAAAAACTTACCAGGTATTATGATGGCTATGGTTCGATGTAACGTTCCTTCAATATTTTTATATGGAGGGAGCGCTCTACCAGGTCACTGGAGAAATAAAGAGGTAAGTGTCTTAGACGCATATGAAGGCGTTGGGTCGGTAATGACAAATAAAATGACAGTTGATGAGCTTGAGGAACTTGAGAAAGTTTGCCTGCCAACTGTTGGCGCCTGCCCGGGTCAATTCACCGCAAATACAATGGGTATGGTCTCTGAGGTCTTAGGTCTCGCCTTGCTTGGATCCTCCATGATACCGAGCGTCTACTCTGAAAGACTTGAAGTCGCAAGACGGGCGGGGATTATTGTAATGAAAAATATTAAAAATAATAGTCCATTACCGCGAGATTTAATAACAAAGAAGAGCTTAGAGAATGCAAGCGCGATTGTTGCAGCGACTGGTGGTTCTACAAATGCTGGTTTACATATTCCAGCAATTGCTCATGAAGCAGGTATAAAATTTACATTAGAAGACGTTGCTAAGGTTTTTGATCGTACGCCTCTCATTGCCAATTTAAGACCTGGGGGAATTTATCATGCTAAAGACGTATATGAGGTCGGGGGAGTTCCAGTTTTATTAAAAGAGATGTTGGAAAACAATTTGATACATGGAGATTGCATTACGGCGGATGGCAGGATTCTAAGTGATGCACTCAAGTCTGTTGGGAAGCCCGATGGCAAGGTATTTTTATCTCGAAATCAGGCATTATCTGAAACCGGTGGAGTTGTAGTTTTAAAGGGTAATTTATGTCCAGACGGAGCACTTCTCAAAGTTGCAGGTTTGCAAAGGCTCGTTCATGAGGGGCCAGCTCAGGTGTTTGAGAGTGAGGAAGAGTGTATGGAGGCAATAAAGAAACGCGCTTATTCCGAGGGAACTGTTATCGTAGTTAGAAATGAAGGCCCAAAGGGTGGCCCAGGGATGCGGGAAATGCTGGGACTTACAGCAATAATCTATGGGCAAGGAATGGGCGAGAAAGTCGCACTTTTAACTGATGGTCGTTTCTCAGGTGCTACACGCGGTATGTGCATTGGATATGCTTCACCTGAGGCTGCCGTAGCCGGGCCGATTGGGCTTATAAAAAACGGAGATATTATTACAATCGATGGAAATAAACGAACTATAAACGTCAAAGTATCAAATCAGGAGTTGGCTAAAAGGCGGAAAAAGTGGATACAGCCTGATCTAGCAAATTTGGCGGGTTCGCTGCAAAAGTATGCGATGACGGTTGGCCCAGCTAATTTAGGTGCCGTGACGCATAGTGGTAATGTGCAATGGGATAGAGAAAAAGTTATTAGTTTGGGAGAAGACGATTGAGGCCGAATTTGGGATTTATAGGATTGGGTTTTATGGGAACTCCTATGGTAGGCCGGTTATTAAGCGCCGGATATAATGTCTGGGTTTGGAACCGAACTAAAGCAAAGCTATTAGAATCATTAAAAGACGGTGCTTTGGAGGCAAAATCCATTGATGAACTAGTAGAGAAAACAAGTATTATCATGTTGTGCCTTACAGATTCAAAGGCTGTTGGGGAAGTTGTGTTTGGTTCTCAAGGAATATCAGCATCTGCAAAGTTGGGCCATCTAGTTGTCGACTTTTCATCTATTGATCCTCAATCTACAATCACGTATTCCAACCGATTAAAATCTGAAATTGGGGTGAATTGGGTTGATGCGCCTGTCTCTGGAGGAACACATGGTGCTGCCAATGGTACGTTGGCGATTATGGCTGGTGGTTTGATTAAAGATATAGATCTTATACGACCTATCGTAGGGAATCTCTCACAGCAATTTACGCGAATAGGTGACGTTGGAGCCGGGCAAGTAGCCAAACTTTGTAATCAAATAATAGTTGGTAGCAATATAGTGGCTATTGCGGAGTGTATTCGTTTTGCTGAGAAATCTAGAGTCGTTGATGCCCATAAATTACCAAAGGCCCTAAAAGGGGGATGGGCTGACTCACAACCTTTCCAAACACTCGGTCCGCGCTTTGCTGCAAGGTCCACAAAGCCAATTGTTGGTTATGCAAACACTATGTTGAAAGACCTTAATACTGCAATAAAATTGGGCGAAGAAAATAAGGCTAACCTACCAATGGCCAAGTTGGCTGCTCAAACGCTCAAAAAATTAGATTTATTGGGTCTTGGAGATAGTGATATTGGGGAAATTATGACTTTATTCAAATAATCAGAATATTGAGTCACGATTAATTAATACTCATTATGGTACATTTTTCTCTCGGCTAATTAAATAAAATTATAAAGGGGTATTCTCGATGGCCGAGGGTGTGGATGTATTATTTATTAATCCTGGTGATAGAAAACAAATTTATCAGGCACTAAGCGATGAATTTCCGGCAATTGAACCTCCAGTTTTTGCGGGTCTCTTTGCTACCTATTTGCGTCTTAAGGGCTTTTCAGTCGCAATTTTAGATTCCCCAGCGCTCGAAATTAGCGCGGATGAAGCTGCATTGAGAGCTACCAAAGATTACAAGGTTAAACTAATCGTTATCGTCTGTTATGGCCTTCAACCCTCAGCATCAACTCAAAATATGACGGCAGCAGGAGAAACTGCAAAACTTATTAAATGCATTGACCCAGACATAAATATTTTAATGACGGGCACACACCCCTCTGCTCTACCTGAGCAAACAATGCGTGAAGAGGCGGTAGATTTTGTTTGCGACTCTGAAGGACCAAAAACTATTCTAAATACTCTAATAGCTATAAATTTCGGTAAAACTGATTTTCGAAATATTCCGAGTTTATGGTCTCGACATGGTGATACAGTCGTAGCTCCCAAATCAAAGGAACCCTTGATAGTAGATTTAGACAATGAGATGCCAGGTATTGCCTGGGACCTTCTGCCAATGGACAAGTATCGTGCGCATAATTGGCATAGTTTTGATGATATCGAAAATAGGTCGCCTTATGCTGCGATACACACGAGTTTGGGCTGTCCTTATAAGTGCCACTTTTGTTGCATTAATGCCCCTTTTGGGAAATCATCCTATAGAATGTGGTCACCAGAGATTGTAGTTAGTGAAATTGATCTTCTGGTAGAAAAATATGATGTAAAGAATATTAAATTTGTCGATGAAATGTTTGTATTAAATAAGAAACATGTCCTTGGAATTTGTGATTTGCTTATCGAAAGAGACTACGATGTTAATATTTGGGCTTATGCGCGCGTGGATTCGGTTCAGGAAGAATTTCTCGATAAGTTAAAGGCTGCAGGGGTTAATTGGTTGTGTCTTGGCATTGAGAGTGGAAGTGAACACGTGAGAGATGGTGCTGATAAGATCTATGGCAATAATGAAATAAAAGATGTTGTTCGTCGAATTCAAGAAGCTGGTATTTATATAATTGGTAACTATATTTTTGGTTTACCAGATGATAATTTTGAAAGGATGCAGCAAACGCTGGAACTTGCGCTAGATTTAAACTGTGAATTTGCGAATTTCTATTCTGCAATGGCATACCCGGGGTCTCCCCTATACCAAGATGCAATAAGAATTAAAACACCTCTGCCTGATAGTTGGAAGGATTTCTCTCAGCATGGTTATAATTCAAAACCACTGGCTAATCAGCATTGTAGCGCAGCGCAGATTTTAGAATTTAGAGATCGTGCATTTGAACAATATTTTTCACATGGGCCGTACTTGGATATGATCAGAAATAAATTTGGTAATACTGTTTTGAAGCACATAAAGAATATGGCGGCAATTCCACTTAAGCGGAAATTACTTGAATAAAGTAATGCTTTTGAATTTTAATTGAGAAATACTCTATAATTATAAGGATTATTTTTTTGAATATTAACGACCTCGAAAATAAGGCTTTGTGGCTCAGACAAGAGCTCTTTGAAATGGTAATTAAACAGAAAAAGGGTCATATTCCGTCATGTTATTCCTGTGTTGAAGTGATGGTGGCACTATACTATGGTGGGATAGTAAATATAAAACACGGATATCCACAAGATCCCGATCGTGACCGAGTTATAGTAAGCAAGGGGCACGCTGCTATGGTTCAATATCCTATACTTGCGGACTTTAATTTCTTTCCTAAATCTGAGCTTTTAAAGTTTACTCAATCGGGCGGTTTGCTCGGAATGTACGCTGATTATCGTATTCCGGGCATAGAGGGCATTTCAGGCTCTTTGGGCCACGGTATTGGAATGGGTGCTGGGTTCGCTATTGCTGCTCGTCATGATGGTAAGAAATATCAAAGTTATATTATCCTTGGAGATGGTGAGTGCTACGAAGGTTCAATTTGGGAGGGTGCAATGTTCGCAGCTCATCACAAACTCGATAATTTAGTAGCGATTGTTGATCGTAATGCACTATGTATTTTAGGCGAAACGGAAGAGCTTTTGTCTTTGGGGGATCTAGAAAATAAATGGCGTAGTTTTGGTTGGGAAACCTTTACTGTTGATGGCCACTCTTTTAATGAACTGCTACCCGCATTTGAGAAAATTAAACAAGTTGTTGGTAAACCTTCAGTAATAATTGCAAATACAATTAAGGGTAAAGGTATTTCATTCATGGAGGGGAAATCGGAATGGCATAACCGAATGCCAAATTTAGAACAAATGGCGCAAGCTCGATCGGAATTGGGGTTATAATGAGTGTGACTAACGAATCTTCGCCACAATTAATGCGGGATATTGTCATTAACTCTATCGCCAAAGCAGCGAAGAAAGACAAGAATATCTTATTCATAAGTGCTGACCTAGGGGCTAAGTCTTTAGATGATTTTCGTCGGGATTTTCCAAATCAGTTTATACATGCAGGTATTTCTGAGCAAAATATGGTAGATCTTGCTTCAGGGTTAGCACTCAGCGGTAAAAGAGTTTTTTTGTACGCTATGGCTCCGTTCATTACGGCTCGGTGTTATGAGCAAATAAAGTGCGTTATTGCTTCAATGGGTTTGCCTGTTACATTGATCTCGGTTGGGGTAGGGCTTGGCTATGATCACGCTACACTCACTCATTTCACTCCCGAAGATATAGCTTGCATGCGCGCATTAAATGGAATTGAGGTTTTAACTCCGAGTGATGCTGAATCAACAGAGGTCATTATAGAAAAGGCTATAGCAGAACCAAAATTCCGCTATCTTCGCCTAGATCGTCAAGGTCAGTTGCCAATATATAATGGAAACTTTAGACCCAATATGAAAGTTGGGTTTAGTCATATTATAAAAGGAAAACAACTCGTGATTGTGTCTTGTGGTGCATTAATGAATAAAGTGTTGGCGGCTCGTGAAAAATTAATGTTTGAGGGTATGGATGTGGGAATAATAGATTTGTTCCGGGTTAAGCCGATAAATGGTCGTGAATTGAGTAAAGCATTGAATTCATATAATGCAATCCTCACTGTTGAAGAACAGTTGTTAGATGGAGGTATGGGTAGTGCTATTACTGAGATGCTCGCTGATTACATGATCTTAAAGCCAATTAAGCGATTGGGTATGAGAGATGGCTTTTCTGTTGTTAATGGGGATAGAGATCAATTGCACGATTTATATGGAATCGCTGTCTCTGATGTCATTAAAGCAGTTAATGAACTTTACCAAAGGTAGACGACAATGATTAGTAATGAGTTTATAAAGGTCTGTTCTAAAAGCTTTTCTAAGAATTTAAGTTTACGGGAACAACTGTTATCACATTTTCCAAATGCTCAATTTAATGATAATGGAGTTAATTTTACAACAGATAAATTTGCTGAATTTGTTGGCGATTCAATCGCAATAATAGCTGGCCTGGAACCTGTGAATGCGGAGTTTCTAGATCAATGCCGAGATTTAAAATTTATATCAAAATTTGGTGTTGGTATTGATAATATTGATTTAGATGCAACAAAGAAACACGGGGTCTTAGTCGGTTGGTCGGGTGGTCTCAATTGTCGTAGTGTCTCAGAGTTGGTTCTTTGTTATATGATAGGATTGACCCGGAATATTTTCTTTTCATCAAGAAAATTAATTGAAGATAACGATTGGTCTAAAAATGGAGGTCAAGAATTATCTGGTAAAGTAGTTGGCATAATAGGCTTAGGTCATATTGGAAAAGATCTGGCAAAGTTATTAAAACCATTTGGCTGCAGAATTTTAGTAAATGATGTAATCGATCAGACCGATTATTATGAAGAAAATGATCTCATTCATTGCAGTAAACCTGATATTTTTGAACAATCTGATATATTAACAGTGCATACTCCTCTTAACCAAAGCACGAAAAATTTATTTGATTTGGAAGTATTCAAGAAAATGAAGGATACAAGTTATTTTATAAATTGCGCAAGGGGAGGGCTTGTTGTTCAGTCTGATTTAAAGTCTGCTCTCCAAGAGGACCAAATAGCTGGTGCGGCTATAGACGTCTTTGAGGCCGAACCATCCAATGACCAAGAGCTACTTTTGTTACCAAACCTTATATGTACACCCCACATTGGTGGATCTTCTAGTCAAGCCACTATAGAAATGGGTAGGAGTGCAATTTCGCATCTTATTAGTTTTTTTTCAGATCTTCACGAGTAGGAACTTACATTATGAGAGTTGTCGTCTTTGGTGGAGCTGGTTTTTTAGGGTCTTATGTTGTTGACGAATTATTATCAAAAAATCACGAAGTTACAGTATTTGACATACAAAAGTCGCCTTATGTTAATGATAATATTCCTCAGATTATAGGTGATATTTTGGATGTAAAAGCTGTTAGAGATGTCGTTATAGGACAGGATGCTATATATAATTTCGCAGGGCTAGCGGATTTAAATGACTCTATTGATAAGCCAGTTGAAACCATTAAACAGAATGTTTTGGGAAACTTGAACATACTTGAGGCTGCTCGGATGGAGGGTGTTGATCGCTTTTTGTACGCTAGTTCCGTATACGTTTTTTCACGGAAAGGTGCATTTTATGGAACTTCAAAGAAGTCTTCCGAATTAATAGTTGAACAGTATGGCGAGCAGTTTGGTTTAGATTACACGATTGTTCGTTATGGCTCTGTATACGGTGAAAGAGCTGATCGAAATAATCGGATTTATCGAATTTTACGAGAAGCACTAACTGATCGAAAAATAAGCTTTAAAGGTGATGGTTCAGAAGAGCGCGAATATGTTCATGGTCGAGATGCAGCGAAACTAAGCGTGGATATATTATCAGATAAAAAGTTCGCTCAACAGAGCGTTATTTTAACCGGTATCGAGCGTTTCAAGTATTCTCAGTTACTATTATTTATAAAAGAAATTCTAAATAATGAAATTGATATTCAAATGCTAGAGGAAGAATATCCAGGACACTATGCTTTGACTCCTTATTCTTTTTCTCCATCAATTGGTGTAAAATTAGTGAATAACCCGAGTATAGATTTTGGGCAGGGGCTCCTTGAGTGTGTGACTAAAATTTTTAATGAATTACAAAATGAGGGTGTGATCAAAGACATGCCAGTTCCTTCAAGATATAGTGAATAGTATACACAATGATTTATGATTTAGCTGCGGATACTTGGGATGAGGAAGAAAAAAAAGCAATACATGAGGTTGTGAACTCAGGTCAGTTAACCATGGGGCCTAAAGTTCTAGAATATGAAAAAAAATTTGCAAAATATTTTGGTAGTAAATACGCTATTATGTTTAACTCAGGGTCCTCTGCAAATTTAGTGGGTGTGGCATCTATGTTTTATCGCAAACATAAGCCGCTACTTCCTGGCGATGAGGTTATTGTTCCATCGATATCCTGGTCGACGACTTATCATCCTCTCCAACAGTATGGCCTTAAACTGATTTTTGTTGATGTTGACCTTAATACATTAAATATTGATGTTGGTTTGATTAGGAAAGCACTAACTAAAAATACACGGATGATTGTTGGAGTCAGCATTCTCGGAAATCCAGCAGCCTTAGATGTTATTAGAGGGTTTGCGGATGAAAATGATCTTATTTTTTTTGAAGATAATTGCGAGTCAATGGATGCTGAAATAGATGGAAAAAAAACCGGAACGTTCGGCGATTTTGGGACATTTAGTTCGTTCTATTCTCATCATATTTCGACTATAGAAGGTGGGTATATTTTAACAGATGATATCGAAATAAACCAATTAGCAAGATCTATTCGATCACATGGATGGACGCGGGATTTGCCAGAAAAATCAACGTTATTTGAAAAGTATGATGATGATTTTTTTGAGGCATATCGTTTTATTTTACCGGCATATAATGTTAGACCGCAGGAAATAAATGCTGCCGTTGGCCTCGAACAACTTAAGAAACTGCCAAGATTTACGGAGATGCGAAGAAAAAATTTGAAAACTTTTGAAAATTTTTTTGGGAATGATGACCGATTTATTATTCAGTGTGAAAATGGGAAGTCATCTAGTTTTTGTTTCACAATTATATTAAACCCGGAGTTTAATATTAAAAGAGAGTTGGTATTATTAAAATTAAAATCTGCAAAAATTGGGCATAGAATTATAACAGGTGGATGCTTCACCAGGCATGAGGTGATTAAATATTTTGATTATGAAATTCAGGGTAACTTGGTTAATGCAAACCTTGCGCATGACAGAGGCTTTTTTGTTGGCAATCATCCTTTTGATTTATCAGATGAAATTAATTATTTATATGAGGTCTTAAATGATATTTAGTGGGAGCTTTGATGGCAGGTAAATATAATATTTTAGTCACTGGTGGTGCTGGATATATTGGTTCGATTTTAGTACCACATCTTTTAAATTTAGGTCACACGGTAACTGTTTTGGATAATTTTATTTTTAAACAAAATAGTTTGTCGCAGGTATGTGTTGAACCAAAATTCCAAATTGTGCGTGGTGATGCCAGAGATGTTTCTAATTTGCGTCCTTTAACTAAAGATGCTGATATTATTATTCCTTTGGCGGCTTTAGTTGGCGCTCCCCTATGTGACACAGATGTTCTGGGCGCGAGTTCAACTAATTACGAGGCAATAAAAACATTGCTGAGTCTTTTAAGTAAAGAGCAAAAGGTTTTAATTCCCATAACTAATTCTGGTTATGGAGTTGGGGAGCAAGATAAATTATGCGATGAAAAGACCCCCCTTCGTCCTATTACGCATTATGGTAAAACGAAAGTTCAAGCTGAAAGTTGTGTGTTAGAACGTGGTAACGCAATCAGTTTTCGTTTAGCTACAGTTTTTGGTATGGCTCCTAGAATGCGACTAGATTTGCTTGTAAACGATTTTGTATATAGAGCAGTTAATGATAATGCAGTAGTTCTATTTGAGAGTCATTTTAAGAGAAATTATATTCATATTAGGGATGTTTCTAGAGCATTTGTTCACGCAATTGATAATTTTGAGAAGATGGAGAATGAAGCCTATAATGTGGGATTATCTGACGCCAATCTCTCAAAATGGGAGCTCTGTGAGAAGATAAAAAAATATCTTCCCAAGTTTGTTTTTTTGGATGCGCCTATCGGCGAAGATCCTGATAAACGCGATTATATTATTTCAAATAAGAAAATTGAAGAATTAGGTTTCAAAACTCAATATTCCCTTGAGGATGGGATCGCGGAATTAATAAAGGGTTATAAAATGATACGAAATGCATCTTATGGTAACATATAATAATTTATGTCGATGAACTGCTTAAAAAATATAGATGTTGTTGTTTTGGCAGGGGGGCGGGGGACTAGAGTCGCCCATGTATTGAAAGACATACCAAAAATCTTAGCACCTATCGGTAACCGACTTTATATAGATTTGTTGCTTGGGTGGTTAAATAATTTTGGAGCGAACAGAATAATATTTAGTCTCGGGCATTTGGCAGCGCCTATTATTAATTATCTAGAATCCTTAAAAATTGATGCTCTAGACTTCTGCCCAGTTGTGGAAAAGAAGCCCCAGGGAACAGCAGTTGCAATAAGAAATATCAGTTCCTATATCAAAACAAATCCTGTGTTGGTTATTAACGGTGATAGCTTTGTAAATGCCGATTTATGTTCCTTTCTAAATTTTCATCAACTAAATCAAAATGAAACTTCAATGTTATGTACTAAGGTTGAGAATGCTGGTAGATACGGTATAGTGAATATTTCGTCTGAAAAGCGTATTATTTCTTTTGAAGAAAAATCTATATATACGGGTGCGGGCTACATTAACGCTGGCGTATATTTATTTGATAAAACCGCAATTGCCGAAATTATAAAAAGTGGTCCCTCATTAGAAATTGACTTTTTAGCTAAGCAAGAAAAAAACGTCATTGGTGTTATGGCGGGACACTATGATTTTTTAGATATTGGAACACCAGAGGCGTTAATCAAAGCACCAGTTATGTTGGATAAATTTTTTATATAGGGTTTATTATGAAATGATTATAAGCCGAACACCATTCAGAGTATCACTTTTTGGAGGTGGTACTGATTATCCCGCGTGGTATCGAGATAATGGAGGATCGGTCATTGGCATGACAATAGATAAGTATTGTTATTTAAGTGTTCGTTATTTGCCGCCGTTCTTTAAGCATAAGCACCGCATTGTTTGGTCTAGTATTGAATTAGTAGATAATATAGATGAAATTGAACACCCAGCTGTCCGTGCAATTCTTAAAGAAAAAGAATTTAATACTGGTTTGGAAATATCATATAACGCTGATTTACCAGCGCGCTCGGGGTTAGGAACGAGTTCATCATTTAGTGTTGGGCTCATCAATGCATTAAACGCGCTAAAAGGAAGGATGAGCTCAAAGAAGGAACTTGCTGATGAGGCTATTCGAATTGAACAAGATGTTATGTTAGAATCGGTTGGGAGCCAAGACCAGGTTTGGGCGGCTCATGGGGGTTTCAATAGAATTAAGTTTAATTTAGATGGAACTTATGAAGTATCTCCTATTCTTATGCCTAAGAAAAAACGCAAAGAATTATTTGGCTCATTCATGTTATTTTTTACTGGTTTCTCGCGTTATTCTGGTGAATTGGCTAAGAGGCAGATCGCTAATTTTAAAAATAAAAATAAAGAACTTAACTTAATAAGCGATTTGACAAATAATGCAGGAAAGATTCTTCAGGAAAATACTGGAGTAATAGCAAACTTAGGTCAACTTATGGACGAAGGATGGCAAGTAAAACGTGAGTTGGCAAAAGGTGTTTCTAACCCTGAAATTGATGAAATTTATAATGCGGGAATCGAGGCAGGCGCAATTGGTGGAAAGTTACTCGGCGCTGGAGGTGGTGGCTTTATGCTTTTTATTGTAGAGCCAGAAAAGCAGGCGGCGGTAAGAAATAGTTTGGAAAGTTTTATCCACGTCGATTTTGATTTAGAGTCGGATGGTAGTAAAATAATTGTTTTCGATCCAAATGATGTGGCTTGATAAGCTAAATATTTATCCTAAATATTAAAATCGAATATTTTACTTAAATTTTCATATGTATCGAATTTTGATTTAAAAATTGTATAACATAAGAACTAAGTTTATCACAAAAAATTGCCATTTTCTCCAAGCTTTCTAACTTTTTTTCGTCATCTAGTAGTTTGCTATTTTCTATTTCGAATAGAATATTTTCGTATTCTTGTATTAAATCAAATTTATTAAAAAGTTTAATTATTTTTATACCCTCAATATTTTTAATCGTTTTATCTCCCGGCTTAATATAATTTATGATTTGGTTTATCAGCTCTATATTGAAAGGAATAACACTTCGATTAATCGAGACTGTATGGGTTATATGCAAAGCGAATGGTGTAATTATCTTTTTTATTCGTCGACCATTAAACATTGAGACAAGTGGAAACCAATGATCCCAGCTTGGGAGACCAATGCAAAAATGAGACTCTTTCCAATCTGACATCAACTTCTTATCGAATATAAAGTAATCAAAACCAAATGGGTCCATCTTGCCGTCTCTCGATTTAAACGTTTTTACTTCGAGCCGAGGGCCATATATTAGTGAGTTTTTTGCTTCTTGGATCAAGAAGGATGAAAAGCTTTCGGTATTTTTTAAATAAATATCAGAGTTTATAATACCGCTAATCTGACTATTTTGTGTTCTCAGATATGCCAAAATATCAGAAATATATATGTAGGGTTTCCCAAACAGTGCTCTAGCGGTTCGTATTTGTGGAACAAAATCTATATTTCTAAAAGTGTTTGATAATTTTTTAATTTCCTTAGTTTCATTTAATGAAACTACTCGGAAGCCGGCTTTTATCCAACTTTCAATCGCCTCTTTTTGAATATCTATTCGGCTATCCGGATTTATACTTGTAGCGATAGTAATTTCTGATGTTTTTAGATTATTGTTCATATTTAATTATTTTTTAAAACATCGTGTATGGAAATTTGATCTGTCCAACTCTCAGCTTCTCTGATCAATTGTTTAATCATCTTAACAGCTTCTACAGGGTGTTTCCCAATTGCGGTTTCTGCTGCTAGAACCAGCCCATCGGCGCCCATTAAAAGCGAACTTACAACATCATTAACCTCAGCCCTGGTAGGATCCTTTGTTGAGACCATTGATTCAAGTAAGTTAGTCGCAACGAATACAGGCACATTTAATGAACGTGATTTATCAATAATGAGGCGTTGTAGTAATGGAATCTTTTGAATAGGGATTTGTCTTGATAGGTCGCCTCTGTCGATAAGAATTTCATCTGTTAAGTTTATAATTTCAC
>JADHRD010000133.1 GCA_016777585.1 Rhodospirillales bacterium
CCGATCTTAATTTTTCCCCCAGTGTGGGAGCCAGCAACGGCACCAGTTGCGCCAAATGCTAACATTCCAGCAGCTGCGAGAGCTGTTGTCATATATAGTGATTTTCTCATATTTAACTCCTATTTTACTTATAAGTAATGCTCAAATAATTAAACTATCTAATTCAACTAAATGAGCTATTCAACACGTTCATATAGTACGACTAGCGCCGCGTGGTCAATGTTTCTTCGGTAAAAATACAACAAAAATAGTCACGTGTTGTTTTTTTGCAACAATTTCCATCTGCGCTGGTTCGAACTTGGGGTTGAACGCCTGAGTAATAATTAGTGAAACAATGGGTAAAGATTATTAAAACTAATGAATATTTGGAAACCTGTGAGATAAAATATTTTAAATACTGTTTTTTTTACTTGATATGTCGTATAGATTGGTGACTTACATTTGATTATAAAATTATTTCAAAATAAAGAAATGCTTATGAAAAAGAAAAACCTGATTTTTACCAAATATGGCAATATGCCGCTATTAACAACACGAAACTTCCTTCTACTTTTTTCAGTATTATGTTTGATGAGCTGCGAAGGTGGCACAGTACCAAACTTACAAACCATCGGCGATGAAACAGTCGACATGGATAAAAGAGAGACCGTGTTTGGTGGAAAAGGTATAACATTTGGGAATGATGGCGTTAGCATAGGGGGCAAAGAACAAAGCACGGGAATTGGTGTAAATGCTTACTTATGGCGCGCAACTCTTGATACGATGTCGGTCTGGCCAATTACATCTGCTGACCCATTTGGTGGTGTCGTTATTACAGACTGGTATGCACCACCTAACGCCTCAAATGAGCGGTTTAAAATGAATATCTATATATTAGATAGATCATTGCGGGCAGACGGTGTAAGAGTGTCGGTTTTTAAGCAAATAATGAAGAAAAAGAAGGGATGGGTAGACGTGGTTGTATCAAAAAGTGTAGCAACACAGCTTGAGAATGCTATCCTTCAAAGAGCTCGTCAGTTTCGAAATAGCTCTATCATCAAATGACTACAGGTCGGGTATTATTGTTCAACAAAACTTTATAGAAAATAAGGTTTACTAAGTCGTGAACTTGTTTCTAATAGTTTTTTACTGAAGATTAAGAGGCATAAAACAAATGTCGCGTTACAACTTTAAAATTACAGAAGGTCAGTGGCAAAAGAATTGGGAAGAAACGCGTTGTTTTAATGTCAAAGAGGACGACACATTACCTAAATATTATGTTTTAGAGATGTTTCCGTATCCATCTGGGCGCATACACATGGGTCATGTCAGAAATTACACACTGGGTGATGTGGTTGCTCGGTATAAAAAGGCAAAAGGCTTCAATGTTCTGCATCCTATGGGTTGGGACGCGTTTGGTTTACCGGCAGAGAACGCCGCTATCGCGAATAAAGTTCTGCCTGCCGTATGGACGAAAGAAAATATAAATACAATGCGCCAACAGCTCAAATCTATGGGGTTTTCCTATGATTGGGACAGAGAAATAGCGACATGTGATCCAGATTATTTCGTGCACGAACAAAGAATGTTTATTGATTTTATAAAAGCTGGAATAGCTTATCGCAAAAAGTCGTGGGTGAACTGGGACCCTCAGGAAAACACGGTGCTAGCCAATGAACAAGTGATAGATGGACGTGGTTGGCGATCCAACGCATTGGTTGAGAAAAAAGAACTTACTCAATGGTTCCTTAAAATAAGTGATTTCGGTGACGAGCTTTTAGAGTCTATAAAATCACTTGGTCGTTGGCCTGATCGAGTGAAAACCATGCAAGAAAACTGGATTGGCCGCTCTGAGGGAATGCGCATAGAGTTTAATATTGTTAACAGCAAAGATAAAATAGAGGTCTTTTCTACTCGAGCAGACACATTATTTGGTGCATCGTTTTGTGCCATCGCTGCTAATCATCCCATAGCGATTGAACTCGGTCAGAATAATGATCGGTTGGCGGGTTTCATATCAAAGTGCAACTCGCTTGGAACAAGTGAAGCGCAAATAGAAACAGCTGAAAAAGAGGGATTTGATACTGGTTTAAGGGTAAATCACCCCATAATTGACGACAAAACAATCCCTGTTTTCATTGCAAATTTTGTACTTATAGAATACGGAACAGGGGCCATCTTTGGATGTCCTGCCCATGATCAGAGAGACTTGGACTTTGCAAGAAAATATGACTTAGAGGTTGTCCCAGTTGTGGCCCCCGAAGATGCTGATCTAAATGACTTTAATATTGACAAAATCGCCTATACTGGAAATGGCGTTCACATCAACTCTGGTTTTTTAAATGGGACATCAATCGACGAAGCCAAAGAAATTATGGCGCAAACACTTGAAAAAAATGGGTCTGGAAAACGTGAAGTCACATACAGGTTGCGTGATTGGGGCATCTCTCGACAGCGATATTGGGGGTGCCCAATCCCCATCATTAATTGCACTGAATGTGGTCCAGTGCCAGTGCCTGACGAACAGCTCCCAATCCTATTGCCAGAAGATATAAATTTTGATGACCCTGGAAACCCTCTTGAAAACCATGCAACCTGGAAAAAGGTGGATTGCCCGGAATGTGGTCAACCTGCGTTAAGAGAGACCGACACTTTTGATACGTTCTTCGAGTCATCTTGGTATTTTGCGCGGTTTTGCTCTCCAACCTCTCCAGATGGTCTCATCAAGAATAATGTAAATTACTGGTTACCTGTTGATCAATATATTGGTGGCGTTGAACATGCTGTTCTTCACCTATTATACTCGCGTTTCTTTACTCGTGCGTTGAATAAGTGCGGATATATCGACCTAAAAGAGCCATTTTCGGGGCTAGTTACTCAAGGAATGATTTGCCATGAAACCTACAAAAACGCTGATGGGCAGTGGTTGTTTCCAGATGAGGTGGTAAATAAGGGTGGTGACAAATTTATTAATCAACTCGATGGACAGGATGTTATTCGTGGGCGCTCTGAGAAAATGAGTAAATCAAAAAAAAATGTCGTCGACCCCGAAATTATTATTTCAGATTATGGCGCTGATACGGCGCGATTGTTTATGTTATCTGACAGCCCGCCAGATCGAGACCTGGACTGGACCGAATCGGGTGTTGAAGGGGCCTGGAAGTATATCAATAAACTTTGGCGAATGGTTGATGCGCCTAAAAATAATTTGTTACATGAAATGATTGAGGAACCTAAGACGCTAGATATAGAAATGCTAGAAATAAAACAAAAAATTCATCAAACAATCCAATTAGTGGGCTCGGATATTGAAAGGTTTCATTTTAATAAAGCCATTGCCCGAGTTAGAGAGCTAACTAACATTCTAGACTCGGTGGATGCGGAACAATCAAATAATTCATGGATTTATCAAGAAGGTTGCAAAACAATTATTAGACTTTTGAATCCGATAATTCCGCATATAACTGAAGAGTTATGGAAAAAATTAGGGTACGAAACGTTTTTGGCGGAAACACCTTGGCCAGAACATGATCCCTCGCTTTTAACTAAAGATAACGTAGTAATTGGCGTTCAGGTTAATGGAAAAAATCGAGGACAAATAGAATTGCCTAAAGACTGTGATCAGAGCCTTGCCGAGAGCTTGGGTCTTAATTTAGAGGGAGTAATCCGAGCAGTGGCTAATAAAAAAATAAAAAAAATAATCTATGTTACGAATAGGATCCTCAATGTTGTGGTATAAGATTATAACTTCGTTTTTCCTGTGTTTTCTCATCACAGGTTGTGGTTTCTCGCCTGTATACGTTAAAGACAATAAGAGCCTTTTCAACACCCAGTTTCGCTATATTAAAATTGATCCGATACAAGACCGCGTAGGCCAACAACTCCGAAATGAATTAGTTAAAATTTTACACCCCACTGGCGCTGCATCACCACTTAAATATAGTTTAAATACAACTATTTCTATCACTAAACAGGGGTTGGCAATTAAAAAATCTGAGTTGGCTACTCGATCTAACCTTATTGTTAGAGCTAACTTTACTTTATTGGAAAACGAATCAAAAAAATCATTAACCACCGGAAATAGCAGAATTGTTACCAGTTATAATATTTTAGACCAAGTATACGCAACTAAAGTAGCTGAGCAAAATGCTCAAATACGCGCAATTAGTGAAATTAGTCGAGATATTGCAAGCAAACTTGGCGTCTTTTTTAGATATCGAAAAAAGTAAAGCACTAGCAGTGAAGTTCAATGCTAATCAATTAAAAGCCTTTTTTAAAAAGCTAGATCCCACCTTCAAAGTTGTTTTATTTTTTGGCCCAGATCAGGGTTTGGTTCATGAGCGAACGAAAACATTAATAAAACTAGTTGTTAGTGACATTCATGACCCTTTTCTTATAAGTGAACTCACCGGCAAACAAATTATATCGGATCCTGGCCGTCTTATTGACGAAACCATGGCCCAATCCATGGTTGGTGGTGAGAGAATAGTTTGGATAAAGCTCGGTTCAGAAGATATCTCAAAAACTATCGAAAACTATTTAAAAACCAATAATGGTGGCTCTTTAGTTGTTATCGAAGCTGGTGATATTAATATTCGATCGCCTCTCCGAAAAATCATTGAAAATAACAAAATTGCTATAGCAGCCCCTTGCTATATGGATAATCAAAAAACAATCACTACATTAATTGATCAAGTGCTAAATGATAATAATAAAAAAATTACAAATGATGCTAGAATCCATCTAATCGAAAGTTTGGGTTCAGATCATCTAATATCGAGGACAGAGATCGAAAAATTAATAGTTTATTCTGGAGAAAATGAAAACATATTATTAAGTGATGTCAAAGCAATTATTGGGGACAGCGGGGCAATTTCCATCGAAGAAATTTGTTACTGTACCGGTGAGGGTAATATCATAGATTTAGAGAGGAACTTGTCCCGCGCGTTTGCAGAAGGTATAAACTCAATTACCGTGCTGAGATCAGTTATGAGACATTTTTTAAAATTACACCTCGTCGCCTCACAGTTAAATAATAGTGGAGCACTTGACCAATCAATTAAGCTCTTGAAGCCACCAATAGTTTTCTTGTTCTTAAATAGATTCAAAAATCAAATCGCGCTCTGGTCTATTAATAATCTTGAGCGAGCACTACAACTATTGCAAGAAGCAGAAATTGAATGTAAATCTACTGGATATCCTGTAAATTCTATATGCAGTAGAACGTTAATACGGATTGCCCAAAGAGCCAAAGATTAATCAAAATACTATTCACGCTAGTAAATGTTTTAATAAAAGTTATTTTTTTCAAATACTTACGAGTATTTTTAATTATCAATCTCATTCTTGGCTAGCTTATTAAAACCTTCACGAATAGGAGTCTCGCCATGCTCCCGTAAAAACTCTCGCCCGAGCTTTCCTCCACTTAAAAGAAACAATGTATTATCAAGCTGTTCCAGTGTCTCATATGATATTATTAGTTTTCCACCTTTTTTCTTTTGATCGATTTC
>JADHRD010000001.1 GCA_016777585.1 Rhodospirillales bacterium
AGGTGACCTTAGAAACCTCTTACATCAAAACAGCAATAACTTTAGCAGATCTCGCGAGGCCCATAGCTCAAAAATATTTTCGAACTAAAACTGACTTTTTAAATAAGCTCGATAACAGCCCAGTTACGATTGCTGACCGTGAAATAGAAACAGCAATGCGATCTCAAATCCAGAGGGAATTCCCAGACCACGGAATACTCGGCGAAGAATTCGAATCATATAATTTGGACTCAGACTACGTTTGGGTACTCGATCCTATAGACGGAACAAAATCTTTTATAACCGGCAAGCCTTTATTCGGCGTATTGATCGCATTATGTTATAAAAACAGACCAATTTTAGGTATCATTGATCAACCTATACTCAAAGAGCGTTGGTTTGGTGCAAAAGGTTTAAACTCGACACATAACAATAGAGCAATAGCCACTAGATCATGCACTAGTATGGCAGATGCTTGGTTATATGCTACCTCGCCTTCAATGTTTGAGAACAAAAATAAAAGAGCCTTCGATAAACTATCCGAAAGAGTGAAATTTTCACTTTATGGAGCAGATTGTTATGCATATGGTTTACTGGCCTTAGGCTACACGGACATTGTATGCGAGGCATCACTTAAACCATACGATTATTGCGCGCTAGTGCCAATAATAGAGGGCGCTGGTGGAAAAATTTCTGACTGGTCCGGCAAACCAATATCCATGACGTCAGATGGGACAATATTAGCAGCTGGAAACAAAGATTTACATACAGAAGCTCTAAAACTTCTTAATGAATAATATTAATATGCCTCTAAATAACTCCAAAAATTAAATTCAGGGGCTTTATAGGCTATGAATATTAAAATACCGCCGAGAACTATCCTATAAATAACAAAAGGCGTGAAATTTGCTCTTCGCAGCCATGCCATCAAAAGAGTTATAGCAAATAAAGCAAAAATAAATGATAAACTTACAAGTATTCCCGCTTCAATAACCATAAAATCTTTTCCTGATACATATATCTCATAGCTCTTTAAAGATGCCGCTCCCAATATTGCTGGGATTGCTAAGAGCATTGAGAAACGCGCAGCATCTTGTCTCTCAACCCCTAAAAATCGAGCAGCTGTCATAGTGATGCCAGACCGGCTTGTTCCAGGAATCAGAGCCAATACTTGCATGAGACCTATAAAAATAGCTCCCGAAAATGAAATATGGTTAATTTTTAAAATGGTCATGCTGAGTTTATCTGCAAAAAAGAGCAAAACCCCAAATATCAAAGTTGTCCAGCCAATAATCTCTAGGGTACGGAGATTAATTACTAAATACTTAGAGAGTAACAAACCGATAAATATCACGGGTAAGCTGGATATAATTAACTTTGTCAGAAGCAAAAAGTCAGAATTGACCTTGCTTTGGCTCTTTGTATTTAAAAATATCTTAACCACCGAGAATAGAAGTCGGTATATGTCGCGCCAAAAATAAATTATTACAGCCAAAAGGGTTCCAAGATGCACTGCTACGTCCATAACTAAACCTTGATCCTCAAGCCCGATTAACTTTGGTACAATAATTAGATGGCCAGATGATGAGATTGGTAAAAATTCTGTAATACCTTGAATAAATGAAAGTAGAATTAATTGTAAAGTTGGCATAAAATATGAACTCTTGATTAATTAATCATTATTATATTAAACATAGACATGACTGTAGAATTAAAAGGCTGGTACATGTGTTTCCAAAGTAACGTGCATCTACAAATTTTAGTTGTGATATGCTCACAGTAAGATATTAAGAGAATATGACCAGAACCCTGTATCATTTATGGCTATCGCCACACTCCCGCAAAGTGAGATTAACGCTAGCAGAGAAAAACCTACCTTTCAACATGGTAGCTGAACAAACTTGGGAACGTAGACGAGATTTCTTAGCCCTAAACCCAACAGGAGAAGTCCCGGTACTTATTGAAGAAGATAATACGGTTCTATCAGAATCCATGGCAATTTGTGAATATCTAGAAGAGAAACACCCTGAACCCAACCTAATAGGTGAAAACCCTTACGACCGAGCAGAAGTGAGAAGATTGGTAGCATGGTTTGATAAAAAATTTGACGAAGAGGTAACCTGTAAACTAGTAAATGAAAAAGTTATGAAACGTTTTTTGGGTCTTGGAGAACCAGACTCGAGGGAAATAAGAGCTGCAAAGACTAACATACACACGCATCTCAATTACATCACTTTTTTAACCGATCGAAGATTTTGGCTGGCTGGTGATAAAATTTCGCTAGCTGATTTTGCAGCTGCAGCACATTTATCCTGCATAGATTACTTGGGAGATGTGCCTTGGATTGATCACGTATCAGCAAAAAATTGGTACGCTCGAATAAAATCACGTCCAAGCTTCAGGCAGATTTTATCCGACGCAATTCCGGGTCTTCCTGCTCCAAAATACTACTCAGATCCCGATTTCTAATCACTTAAGTAAGATTTGATAATCATGACAGATACGTTACGCAAATTATTCTTTTTTGGCCCTGGTTACACAGCGCAAACCATAAAACTCGTCTTAAATAAAAATATTAATGATTATGGAAAGTGGACCTTCTATGGATCTATAAGGGAAGAAAACCAATCAGAGTACTTAAGAAAAATTAATATTCAACCGGTACCATTCAATCAGGCGGAAGAAGCTCTAATGAATGCTGATGCCATCTTGTCATCAATTCCACCAAAAGAAAATGGAGATCCAGTTATCAACCATTACAGAAATCTTTTAGCGACACATTGCGATACTAAATGGGTAGGTTATTTATCAACTACTGGAGTTTACGGTAACACGGACGGAGCAATGGTTGCAGAAACAGCCAAACTTAATCCAACGCATCAGAGAAGTTACAGGCGAGTTAGAGCAGAGAAAGAATGGTTAGACCTAAATGCACATATTTTTAGATTACCAGGGATTTATGGCATTGGCAGATCAGCTATCGAACGCATTAAGAATGGAAATAATAAAAGCGTATTAAAAAGAGGACATCAGTTTTCACGTATTCATGTTGAAGACATTGCTCAGACAGTAATTTCTTCACTCCAAAAACCTAACCCCGGAAGCATATACAATGTATGCGATGATGAATCTGCAGAACCCATAGACGTTGATAGTTTCGCAGCTAAACTTCTGGGCCTCGATCCCCCTGAGGCTATCCCCTTCGATGTCGCAATTCTAGGGATGTCTAAAATGGCAAAGTCCTTTTGGAGTGATAATCGACGCGTTAGCAATAGAAAAATAAAAAAAGAGCTTGGAATTAAGTTATTGCACCCAACGTTCAGAGAAGGACTAGAGACAATCCATAAGGCCATCCAAGACAAATCTTAATTTCACTAAATTATTTGGCTTGCTCAGCCTATGGTCGCTATTTTTTAATAATATAACCTCTACATCAGTTGAAATTAATTGTTCTTGTATTCTTGTCGCAAATTCCCACGGTACAGAAACATCATCAATTCCATGTATCAGCCGAACTGGGCAATTAATCTCTATTCTATCATTTAATATTAAATATTTGCGGCCCTCGTCGATTAATTTTTTTGTAAATATATAATCATCATCATAATCACTTGAAACGGTTACTTGCCCATTTACCCTAATTTCTGCTAACTGGTCTTCAGTTAGTTCCTTTAACAGGAGTTCCTCCGTAAAATCGGGGGCAGCAGCCAGACCAACTAAACCAGCAACACGATCGGGACGCGCAAGGGAAGTCAAAAACATAAGCCAACCACCCATTGAAGAACCTATCAAAATCTGGGGGCCTTCACTGAGTTGATCCAAAACGCTTATTGCATTTTCTAACCAGATTCCAATATGACCATCACTAAAATTGCCGCTTGATTGACCATGCCCAAAGTAGTCAAATCTAACAAAACGTTGGCCGCGTTCTCGAGCAAACCCTTCAATAGCTAGAGCTTTACTTCCATCCATGTTAGACATAAAACCTGGCATAAAAATAATACCAGGTAAATTATTTGATTCTAGGTTGTCAGCTGAATGATACGCAATAAAATTTCCATTAGAAGTTTTTAAATTTTTAGGTAATGAGTTTTTGTCAGAAAAGGCATTTGTCATTAATTGTCCACTAGCAAGAAATAAGTTAACTTAAAAATTTATAAAGTTTGAGAAAAAATTAGTTAAAGTCAACGCCTTTTGGATTATTACAGGTCAATAAAAATATGAGCAAAAATATAAGTTTAAGTTCAGCAACAATAATGCAAGTTTTGCCGAGTTTAGTTACCGGTGGTGTTGAACGTGGGACCGTTGACGTTGCGAAAGCAATTACTAATGATGGAGGTCGCTCCATTGTTGTTTCGTCAGGAGGCCCTATGACTCATGAACTCGTTCGATCAGGCGTTGAACATTTCCAGATGAATGTGGAAAGTAAAAATCCCATAAATATCTGGAAAAATATCGGTAGACTTGTCAAAATTATTCAACAAAATAAAGTTGATATTATTCATCTCAGATCACGTGCACCAGCATGGAGTGGCTGGTTTGCAGCAAAAAAAACCAACACACCTTTTGTGACAACCTTCCACGGCACCTACAGTGGGTATAATAATCCTATAAAAAGGCGGTACAATAAAATTATGGCAAACGGAGTTCGTGTTATTGCTATTTCGGATTTTATAGCTGGTCATATCAGACAATCATATGGTGTGAAAAATTCCTCAATAAGAATAATACCTCGGGGCTTTGACCCTAAAAATTTCAACGCCCAGAATATAAGCCATGAGAGAAAAATAAAATTAGCTAAACAATGGAGACTACCTGACGACAAACTTGTTATTATGCTACCAGGTAGGCTTACTCGTTGGAAAGGCCAAATTAATTTCATCAGGGCCATAAATAAACTGGATAAAAATCAAATTCATGTTTTAATCGTGGGTTCAGATCAAGGGCGTATTAAATATAAAAACGAATTAGAAATGGAAATAAAAAAACTTAAACTAGAAAACACAATTAACATAATTGGGCATTGTGATGATATGCCAGCGGCTTACATGCTAACCGATGTAGTGGTTTCAGCATCAACCGAACCAGAGGCATTCGGCAGAGTCGCGGTAGAGGGTCAAGCCATGGGTCGCATGGTAGTGGCAACGGATCATGGCGGATCAAAGGAAACAATAGTAAATGGTCGCACTGGTTGGCTCGTTCAACCAAATGATACAAATAGTCTTGCTGATGCAATAAGAGTTGCCCTTACTATATCGCCTCAAGAGCGTTCAGTTATTGCACATAACGCAATAGAACATGTGCATTTAAGATATACTAATGAATTAATGTGTTTGCGAACTTTAGAAACTTATAAGGAATTATTAACAAAGAATGTAACGTCATCGTGAGCGTGACTGATAAAATATTAGTCATCAAACTTGGTGCTCTTGGTGATTTTATGCAAGCTGCAGGTCCCTTTGGTGCAATCAGACAACACCATAGTGCATCGGAAATAACGCTTCTAACTACAGAACCATATAGAGATTTTGCACTTGATTCTCCCTGGTTTAATAAAATAAAAATAGACTCTAAACCAAGTATGCTTGAAATTAAAGGTTGGCTACGAGTCAAGAAATGGTTAGCAGACAACAATTTTTCCCGCATCTACGATTTGCAAACCTCGGACCGTACTGGTTTTTATTTTAATTTAATGCGATTTTCAAAAAGAGGACTGAATAAGCCTGAATGGTCTGGAATTGCTAGAGGATGCAGCCACCGCCACAAAAATATAAACCGAGATCTAATGCACACTATTGAGCGTCAGAGGGAGCAATTATTTTTCGCGGGCATTAAAAAACCTTATAAAGAGGATTTTTCTTGGATTAAAAATAGTACCAGCAAA
This sequence comes from Rhodospirillales bacterium, assembly GCA_016777585.1. GTDB lineage: Bacteria > Pseudomonadota > Alphaproteobacteria > Rhodospirillales > UBA2165 > TMED23. Next base: position 5,864 of record JADHRD010000001.1, read on the forward strand.
TTCAAATTAGAAAAAAAATATATTGTAATAGCACCAGGCGGTTCAAAACATCGAAAAGAAAAACGCTGGCCGCGCGAGAATTTTCAAAAAATCATAAATTATATTGGACAGAACAAAATACAAACTGTTTTAATTGGTGATACAGAAGAAAAAAGGATGTTGAATGAGTTGGCTATGAATAACTCGAATTGTATATCATTGGCTGGTCAAACTAGCTTATTGGATTTATACAGCCTGTATAGCAAATCTCTATTAGCTATTGGCAATGACACTGGGCCCATGCATATGGCTGCTTTAAGTGGGTGTAAAACAATTGTCATCTTTTCTAAAGCATCTGAACCCGCACTATGTGCACAACGTGGAAGAGATGTTACGATCGTAAGAAAAAATAATTTATTAGAGATAACATCCGATGAGATTATTGAGTTATTCGAATTTTAATATCAAAGTAACTAACTTGACACGATGTTAAAACAAACTACATTTTGCGACTAATTATTGGCTATAATTTTTAGAGAAATAGATTTTTAAAAAAAAGTGAATGATAAATTTAACACTTCCAGATGGACAGATAAAGCAATACAATAAACCCGTTACGGGTGAGTTTGTAGCTGAAGATATTGGCTCAGGCCTTGCGAAAGCCGCATTGGCTATCAAGGTTGATGGTTTGATGAAAGACCTATCTTTTATTATTGAAAAAGACTGTAATCTGTCAATTGTAACAGCAAAAGACGATGATGCACTGGACCTATTGCGCCATGATGCAGCGCACGTGATGGCTCAAGCGGTTCAGGAACTTTTTCCCGAAACACAGGTTACAATAGGTCCATCAATTGAAAATGGTTACTACTATGATTTTGCTCGAGAGAAACCATTCTCGACCGATGATTTTGACGCTATTGAAGAAAAAATGATGAGTATCGTAGATCGTGACCTTAAGTTTATTCGTGAAGTCTGGAGCCGAGATAGGGCTATTAAATTTTTTAACGATAAAGGTGAAGTGTATAAAGCTGAACTCATCGAAGCTATTCCAATGAACGAGGACGTTACAATTTACAAGCAGGGTGAATGGACAGATCTTTGTAGAGGCCCTCATTTACCATCAACTGGCAAACTTGGTAAAAATTTCAAACTTATGAAACTCGCTGGAGCATATTGGCGTGGAGACTCTAACAATGAAATGCTCCAAAGAATATACGGCACAGCATGGGCCGATAAAAAACAGCTTAAAAATTATCTTACTATGCTGGAGGAAGCCGAAAAAAGGGATCATCGACGTTTAGGTCGAGAAATGGACCTATTTCATATCCAAGAAGAAGCGCCAGGGGCTGCGTTTTGGCATCCCAAAGGGTGGAAGCTTTACCGAACAGTGCAAGATTACATCCGAAAAAAATTGGAGATAGCGGGATATCATGAAGTAAACACGCCTCAGTTAGTCAACAAATCTCTTTGGGAAGACTCAGGACATTGGGATAAGTTTAGAGAAGCGATGTTTGTTACCGAAACAGAAGACAAATCATTGGCCATAAAACCAATGAATTGTCCCTGCCACGTTCAGATTTTCCGACAAGGCACCAAAAGTTATAGAGATCTTCCTTTAAGAATGGCAGAGTTTGGTTCATGTCATCGAAATGAGCCATCTGGCTCTCTTCATGGTTTAATGCGCGTGAGAGCCTTTACTCAAGACGATGCCCATATCTTTTGTACAGAAGACCAAATAACGGAAGAGACAAAAAATTTTTGTGACTTGCTAATGAGTGTTTATAAAGATTTTGGCTTTGAGGAAATTATTATTAAATTTTCAGATAGGCCAGAAATGCGTGCTGGTAGTAATGACACTTGGGACAAAGCCGAACAAGCGCTTACTGATGCAGTGGATGCCGCTGGATACAAATATGATTTAAATCCTGGAGAAGGAGCATTCTATGGGCCCAAACTTGAATTTGTTCTCCGAGATGCTATCGGAAGAGACTGGCAATGTGGAACACTTCAGGTTGATTTTGTACTTCCAGAACGATTAGATGCGGTATATATTGGAGAAGATGGTAAAAAACACAGGCCAGTAATGTTACACAGGGCTATATTAGGCTCGTTTGAGCGTTTTATCGGGATATTAATTGAAAATTATTCAGGTCGCTTCCCATTCTGGTTAGCTCCGCTACAAATCATTGTAGCGACAATTACAGATGAAGTAATTCCATATGCAGAAAAAGTCTTATCGCAGTTAAAATTTCAGGGACTAGCTGCTTCAGCCGATTTTAGGAATGAAAAAATAAATTATAAAATCCGAGAACATTCGGCTGCAAAAGTTCCGATTATTATGGTACTTGGTCTGCGCGAAGCTGAAGAAGAAACTGTAGCTATGCGAAGACTTGGTGGAAAAAATCAAGAAATTCTTGCGCTAACATCAGCAATTGCTAAACTAAAATCGGAATCAGAATTTCCATGATCAGAGATTTAAGTTGTTAATAAAGTAAATCTTTGTGATAAAGAACTTGATTATTGGTGCCATAACTTCGGAGATTTATTATTGACAAAATTTGTGTATATAAATTCCTGATTATTTGGCAAAATTTAGAAGGAGAAAAAAAGAATCGCACGCCCACCATTTAACGCCACCCCTTCCAAGGAGGGACCGGCTATTAACGAAGGTATAGACTCAGAAAATGTCAGGTTAGTTTTGGCTGATGGAGAAATGGCAGGAGTTGTATCCAAGGAAGAAGCAATAGAACGTGCCCTTGAGGCTGGTTTAGATTTAGTGGCAATTTCACCAAATGCTGAGCCACCCGTGTGTAAAATACTGGACTATGGTAAATTCAAGTATGAAGCACAAAAGAAAAAAAATGAAGCCAAGAAAAAACAAAATGTTATTGTTGTAAAAGAAATTAAAATACGTCCTGGAATAGAAGACCATGATTATCATGTTAAGTTAAGAGCCATGAATAAATTTATAGCGGAAGGCGACAAGGTTAAAGTTACGCTACGTTTTAGAGGTAGGGAAATGGCACACCAAGAATTAGGTGGGAAAGTATTGGATAGAGTGCGTGAAGACATGGAGACAGTGGCAAAGGTGGAACAATTTCCAAAGATGGAAGGCCGACAAATGACAATGGTTTTCTCCCCTAAATAGTCTTAACAAAGAAAATTAGCGGGTTTTGTTGAATATTTATATATTGTTTTTATGTTTTACTATGTAGAGCCAAGGTGATGGCATATGATAAGGCTAGAAATATTAAACTACCAATCATACAATATGTCATGCCCCCAAGTTGAAACAAAAGTCCTGAGAATAACGTCCCAAAAAAACGTCCTCCAGCGTTAGACATGTAGTAAAAACCCACATTCATCGCTATTTTATCTCTATCGGAGTAATCAAGAATAAGATAGGAATGGATAGATGAATTAACTGCAAAGGCAATACCAAAAAATATCAACCCAACTAAAACAAAATTAACTGAGTAAAAATCCCAATAGAGACTTAGAGTAATTAGCAAGGTTATAATCATTAAAATAATTAGCCACATACGAGATGTTTCAGCATTACCCTCAACAAATTTTGGGGCTAATGATTGGATCAAACCATATCCAATAATCCAGCAAGCCATATAAAACCCAATTTCTGAGTGTGCCCAATCTAATTTAATAGACAAGAATAGAGGTAAACCAACGACAAACCAAATATCTCTAGCCCCAAAAAGAAAAAATCGAGCCCCTGACAGAATATTTATTTTTTCTTCTTTTGAAAAAACATTGGAAAATTTGATCTTTTTAGCTGTTTTTCCCATATTCTCAGTAATTAAAACAAAAATAAGAGAAACGGCGATTGAACCAGCCATAAGATAAAGAGCCGAGGTATAACCAACCCAAGATAATAGCCCGCCACCAAGAAAAAAACCCAAACCCTTTAGGGCGTTTTTTGAGCCGGTTAAAATAGCAACCCATTTAAATAATTTTGACTGCTGCCCATCCACAACTACCAACTTAACTAAACTTTTTGAACTCATTTTTGTCAGGTCTTTTGCAACACCAGACAACGCTTGCATTGCCATCACGAAAGTCACAGCCTGCCAAACTGGCCAACTGGGATCAAAACCAGCAAGAGCAGACAAGGCAAAAACCTGCAGACATAAACCAACTATTAAGGTTGATTTAAGGCCAAATCTCGAGCCTATCCAGCCACCCACTAGGTTCGTGATAATCCCAGCTAACTCATAGAATAAAAATAATAGGGCAATCTGAAGAGCATTATATCCTAGTGTATAAAAATGCAATAATACCAGCATTCTCAGAGCACCATCACTCAAGGTGAATACCCAATAAGCTCCGGTAACCAAAATATAATTTTTAAGTGGGCTAGAACTCGTATGCAACTTTCTGAGCCAATTCTATTAATCTGTTCATATAACCCCATTCATTATCATACCAAGCCAAAACTTTAGCCTGTGTTCCATCAACAACCATTGTAGATGGACCATCAATAATTGATGATCTAGGATCATTTACGAAATCACTAGAAACAAGCGGCCGATCCTCATATCCAAGTATATTTTTCAAATCACCTTGAGAAGCGCCTTCAAAGTAACCATTGAGTTCCCCTGAAGTTGTGGACCGGCCTAATTCAAAAACACAATCTAGAAGAGAGGCATTCAGCAATGGAACCCTAACCGCAATTCCACTTAACTTTCCCTTTAATGTAGGGTAAATTTGTGTAATTGCTTCGGCAGAACCGGTGGTAGTTGGGATAAGAGAATTAATACCAGAACGCGCCCGTCTTAAATCTCTATGAAATCCATCTACCATCACTTGAGTATTAGTTACATCATGGATTGTGGTAATCACCCCATGCCTTAATTCATAATTTTCAATTATTACTTTCACTATCGGTGCAAGACAATTAGTTGTGCATGAGGCTGCTGTAATGATGTTGTGAATAGATGCATTATATAAATGATCATTTACTCCCATCACTATGTTTAACGCTTGTGAGCATTTTACTGGAGCAGAGACTATAACTTTCTTAGCACCATTATCAATGTGGGCTTGAAGATCGTCCAAAGTTTTATATTTTCCAGAGCACTCAAGAACGATATCTACGCCTAAAGCTTCCCAATCAAGAGTCGAGATATTTTTCTCCATAGAATAGGTAATAGCATGGCCCTGAACTCTTATACATCCATCGCGACCTGAAATTTCACGTCTCCACGTCCCGTGCACAGTATCAAATTCTAACAGATGAGCGGCTTGAATGGCATTACCTTCAGGATCATTAATATGACTAAAGTGTAGTCCTTTTAACCCCCAGCCTGCTCTCAAACCGAGCCGACCCATTCTCCCAAAACCATTTATACCTATTTTTACGGTCATAATTTAAATTATATATCACGCGCCTGTTAGAAAATATATGAATTTTATATGACAAATTATGTCTGTTATTAAGAAAGCCAAATTGGATCAGAACCTCTTGCTTTTTTTGTTTTAGGCCGTTATAAACCGGAGCTTATAAATGGTCTGGTGGAATAGTTAATTCTCGGCATACCTAGCCATTAAAATTTTAAATCTCTATGACCCTCTGTTCTCTACAAGGACATAAAAAAAATAAGGAAGATAAAATGCCAAAATTGAAAACAAAATCAAGTGCAAAAAAGCGCTTTCGTACTACGGCATCTGGAAAAGTTCGTGGCAATCCTGCATGTAAGCAACATTTTCTTAGAAGGCGGTCCCAGAAAATGAAAAGAAGCACACGTGGAACAATGATTATGGCTGATGCTGATGCAAAAAAAATATTATCGTTCATGCCTTACCATAGGGGTAAATAAGAATGTCAAGAGCGCAAGGAAAAGTAGCAAGTCGGACTCGACGCAAAAAAATACTCGCAATGGCCAAAGGCTACAGGGGTAGAGGGAAGAATAATTTTCGGATAGCTAAGCAACGTGTTGAGAAAGGTTTACAATACGCTTATCGTGACCGCCGGACAAAAAAAAGAAGTTTTCGCTCATTATGGATTCAACGTATAAACGCAGGAGCGCGCCTTCACGGGCTTAATTATTCTCAGTTCATGAATGGCTTAAAAGAAGCAGGCATTGATCTCGACCGTAAAATATTATCAGATATAGCTATCAAGGAGCCTGATTCATTTAAGAGCTTAGTAGAGCAGGCTCAGACAGCACTCAAAAAAGCTGCCTAATTGATTAATATATTTTAAAGTTGGAGGCTTGTTAGCTAACCCAACTTTTTCTGTATTATTGGCTAATATAAATTTCTTAGGTTGATTAATGATGGATAGCATAATTGTCATAAAATCAGAATTTTCTAACTTAATTAATGATGCGGAAAATATAGAAATTCTAGAGGAAGTTCGTATCGCGGCTCTCGGCAAAAAAGGTCGAATTACGTCGCTTATGAAAAATCTTGGGCAAATAGAGCCTGAAGAACGAAAGTTAATGGGTCAGAACCTTAATATTTTAAAACAAGATATTACAAGCCTACTAGAAACGAAAAAAGTTGAACTTGAAACAGCCAGTCTAAATGCACGTTTACTTCAAGAAAGAGTAGATACAACTCTACCCTCCAGACCCGAAGAACTTGGGACAATCCATCCAATTAGTCAGACTACTGACGAATTAATTTCGATTTTTGGGGAAATGGGTTTTTCTGTAGCAGAAGGACCAAATATTGAGGAAGACTGGTATAACTTTACTGCACTTAATATTCCTGTAGATCACCCGGCTCGCCAAGAACACGATACTTTTTATATCAATGCCGAAAAAGACGGCCAACGTATGGTTCTCCGAACTCATACATCTCCTGTACAGATCCGAACAATGCAAAAACATGAGCCTCCTATTCGCATCATAGTTCCAGGTCGTACCTATCGCTGTGATCATGATGCAACTCATTCACCAATGTTCCATCAAATCGAGGGTCTGGTAATAGACGAAGCTACTCATATGGGACACCTTAAAGGTTGTCTGATAGAAATGTGCAGAACTTTCTTTGGTATAGAGAATCTACCTGTGCGTTTCCGACCATCTTATTTTCCTTTTACCGAACCCTCGGCAGAAGTTGATATTGGCTGCTCATTTGGTGATGGTATACTGAAAATCGGGGAGGGCGATGATTGGTTAGAAATTTTGGGCTCAGGTATGGTTAATCCTCGAGTACTTGAGAATTGCGGCGTTGACTCACAAAAATTTCAAGGCTTTGCATTTGGGATGGGAGTTGAAAGAATGGCCATGCTAAAATATGGTATTCCTGATTTAAGAACTTTTTATGACTCAGATATGCGATGGCTCAAGCATTATGGCTTCCAACCTCTAGACATACCCTCATTGGTTGGGAGAGCCAGTCTATGAAATTCAGTTTAAGCTGGCTCAAAGAATACCTTGAGACTGATAATAATTTAGATGAAATTTTGCATTGGCTAACAATGGTAGGCCTAGAGGTTGAGACAGTTGAAGACCAAGCTCAATTAGTAAAAGATTTTGTTATTGGCCATATTGTGGATGCAAAACCACACCCAGACGCAGATCGTTTGAAGGTACTAAAAGTACAAACCGGAACAGAAACCCTAGAAGTAGTTTGCGGGGCACCAAACGCTCGAGCAGATATGAAAGGAATTTTTGCTTGTAATGGGAGTTATATTCCAGGTCTCGACGTAACACTTAAAACCACCAAAATTCGCGGAATAACCTCTAATGGTATGATGCTCTCCGAGCACGAAATTAATTTATCTGATGATCACGAAGGCATAATAGAAGTGCCCAGTAAACTTGAGACAGGATCTTCTGCGGCAGAAGCGCTTGGTCTAACAGATATAATTATCGATATTGCGATCACTCCCAACCGTGGCGATTGCCTTGGTATTTATGGTATAGCTCGCGACCTTGCGGCCGCCGGTATTGGTTTTTTAAAACCACTAGAAATTCCAGAAATTATAGGTGCTTTTGAGTCCCCAATTAAAGTTAATCTTGATTTCAACGATTCTGATAAAGATGCTTGTCCTATATTCACCGGTAGATACATTAAGAATGTCAAGAATAGGCAAAGCCCCCAGTGGCTTAAGGATAAAATATTGGCTGTAGGCCTCCGTCCAATTTCAGCGTTGGTAGATATTACTAACTATATGACTATCGCTCATTGCCGCCCTCTCCATGTCTTTGATGCAGACAAAATAAATGGTGGTATAAATATTCGAATGGCTCGAGCTGAGGAAAAATTACTCGCACTCGATGGAAAAGAATATAGTTTAGATGAAACAATGACAGTAATAGCAGATAATCACAATGCCGAGGCTTTAGCTGGAGTAATGGGTGGAGAGAAATCTGGCGTGTCTGAAAAAACAATTAATGTCATGCTGGAAACAGCTTATTTTGACCCCGTAAGAACAGCCACGACTGGACGTAAATTAAATTTACAGTCAGATGCGCGTTATCGTTTCGAACGAGGGGTAGATCCAGCATTCCTTAGAGATGCAACTGAGATTGCAACACAAATGATACTAGATATTTGTGGAGGGGAGCCTAGTGAAGTAATTACTGTTGGCCAAGAACCAGATTGGCGACGGAGCTATTTTTTAAATAGCTCTCGCATCAAAAAGCTTGGTGGTGTCGAGGTTGCACCAGATCGCACCCAAGAAATACTTGAAAAACTAGGTTTTGAGGTATCTAAGAAGGATGATGGCTGGGAGACTATTACTCCCTCTTGGCGTTACGATATTGCTGGAGAAGCCGATCTTGTGGAGGAGGTTCTTCGCATTAATGGCTACGATAATATTCCAATAGTACCTTTAGAGCGAGTAAGTTCATTACCACAAGGAGCTATAAACCTTACGCAGGACCGTCGATCAAGAACTCGCAGAACACTGGCACATCGAGGTTTAACGGAAGCGGTAACCTTCTCGTTTTTAAGTACCGATCATGCAAATTTATTTGGTGGCTCCCCAAAAAATATTGAACTGGTAAATCCAATCAGTACAGATCTTAATATTATGCGACCATCAATCCTTCCAAACTTAATTAATGCAATTAGTCGTAATTCAGATAAGGGTTATAATAATACATCACTATTTGAAATTGGCCCCCAGTTCTCTGGCGAGAATCCAGATGACGAAAATATAGTTGCTGCTGGAATTAGAAGCCAACAAGCAAAGTCACGGACTTGGAACGAAATATCACGTCAGGTTGATGTATTCGATGTTAAGGCTGATGTTTTGGCTGTTCTTGATCAATTAGGTGGCCCAGTGGCTAATCCTCAGATTATGCAGGGTGCGGCTTCTTGGTACCATCCAGGAAAATCCGGTACTTTCCAGTTAGGGCCTCAAAAAATTATTGCGTATTTTGGGGACATCCACCCAGCTATCTTAAAGGCCATGAATATAAATATTCCAATGGTCGCATTCGAGATATACCTAGATAATGCGCCCATACCTAAAAATACCGTTAGGACCAAGCCACCAATTAATTTATCAACCCTCCAAGCTGTGGAGCGTGACTTCGCATTTGTAATAGAGAAAACCATTGCTGCAGACCAAGTCGTAAGGGCTGCATTTATTGCTGATAAACAGCTTATCGCTGATGTTACTGTGTTTGATATTTTTAAAGGAGAGTCTGTCGAGGCTGGAAAAATATCAATTGGTATAACAGTTAAGTTTCAGCCTAAAGAGGCAACCTTAACAGAAGAGGAGATCGAAAGTATCTGTAAAAAAATAATTTCGAATGTTTCGAAGCAAACCGGCGGTATTCTGAGGGGATAAATTTATGGGCTCAACAAACAGCCTTGCGCATTTGGTTGGCAGCGTACCTCTAAACTCTGCGGAGGAGGTTTTCTGTTCGATCTGCGATTCATTAGACGGACATTTAAAACGCATACCAGACGGTGAAACAGGAGAGCGAACAAATTGGATTTTCTTTCAGCGTCAAATGCTATCTCAACACCCAGCTATGGAACACGATAAAACTGTTGAAAAATTTAAATTCAAACAATGGGACGGTAAAATAATTAGAGAAGTGGCGCTTCTTAAACTTAAAGATAACTATGACACTAATAATTTGATATTTCCAATTGGTTATTCAGAGCATGCAATTAAATCATTTAAACAATTCGATCAATTACAAAATGAAGGAAAAATACCTAATAATATTAAATTTCAAGTCAGCCTACCAACGCCTTTTGCTACAGCCTTTAATTACGTTAGTCCAAATGGTAGGGATAATTTTATAGAAATTTATGAAAAATCGATGGCTATTGATGTTCAAAAAATCATTAATGCAATCCCAAATAATAAATTAGCAATACAATGGGATGTCTGCCAAGAAGTTCTAATTTTTAATAATTATTTTCCAAATAGATCACAAAATTATAAGCAAGAAGTATTCGATCAATTAGCTCGCATAGGTAACCTTGTTCCGAGTGAAGTAGATTTGGGTTATCATATATGCTATGGAAGTCCCGGAGATGATCACATAATTAAGCCAGAAAACTTTTCAATGTCAGTGGAGTTTGCAAATGGTATTTTTGACAACATAAAGCGGACTGTAGAATTTATTCATCTTCCTGGTACCTATGGGTCACCTGATAATAGTTTTTATTCGCCTTTGGCAGACCTTAAGATGCCAAGTGAATGTGAACTTTACCTAGGGTTATTATTTTATGATGACCCAAAGGGCGATGCAGAAAGAATATCCGCTGCACGTAAAGTTATTCCAGACTTTGGCATATCAACTGTTTGCGGCTGGGGACGAACAAACCCAGAGCGAATACCTAGTTTATTAAAGAGCCATAAACTATCATTTCATAAAAACAAATCAGAGTATTAATTTTGTACGGGAACGTCTATACCTAATAGATAGGCAGCATTTTTACCCATTACTAAAGCTTTATCGTCTTCAGAGAGACCTTTGACAGAGTTTACGTGTCCAACAGGGTCTGGTTCAGCCATGTCGTAGGGGTAGTCTGTACCCATTACAATATGTTCTGGTCCCCAAGTCTCAATTAAATACCTGAGCTGATGTTCAGTAAAAACAACACTATCAAAGTATAGTTTCTTAAGATACTCAGAAGGCGGTTTTGAGATAACTTGACGACAGTCATCTCGCAGATGAAATGGATGATCAAAACGACCTGAATAACCTGGGATATACCCACCACCGTGAGCAATACAAATTTTAAGTCCGGGAAATTTTTCCAAATAACCATCAAAAACTAAATGACCAACAGCTAATGCGGACTCTAAGGGGTGTCCAATTGTATTTCGGAAATAATGGTCATCCATACGTTCTACAAAACTAGTCCCGATGGGATGGATAAATATCATCACATCTTTTTCTTCGCAACGAGCAAAAAACTTCTCAAGGCCAGCTCGAGTAAGGTCTTTACCATTCACATTAGTAGAGATTTCAACCCCTTTAAATCCAAGTTCATCAATACAACGATCTAATTCTTTAACCGCCATTTCAGGATTCTGGAGGGGCGCAGTACCCAACCCGACGAACCTATCTGGATTTTGAGCCACTATTTCAGCAATCCTATTATTAACTACATGAGATGTATCCCTCGCAAACTCAGCATCATAACCATAATTATAATGAAAAGGAGACGTTGAAATTGCCTGCATATCTATGCCCTGCGCGTCCATATCCCTGAGACGCACTTCTGGATCAGTCAACTGGGGAAGAATTTTATCCTGAAGTTCAGAATTAATCGTTGCTGTAATTGGATTAGTATCAACCATTCTCCGACCAGTATCGTCCGGCGATAATTGCTGCAACATTTTATCAGCCTCTGGTACTTGTATATGGCAGTGAATATCTACGGTGAAATGTTTATTATCTTTCGCAACTGTTTGAGGGTGACCATGCGAATGATCTGAAGGTGAATGATTTGCGCACTTAAATAACATAATATAATCCAGTCACATAAATTTGGTAAATTAGTAAGAGTTGATTGTAAAATTTAATAGATTTACTAGGTGTATACCAAAAATTTATTTTAATAAATCAGAAACCTTACTTAAACTGTTTTTATTTTTAGGTACGTTCAATCGTTTTTTAAAAAGGCTATAATTTAACATTATACATTTACAGAAAACAACAATGTCTAGCAGTTTAGCCAGTCTAGTGCCTCTTTTTTTCTGAAACTATCGAAAAAGCGTACTTCCGCCGGAATAAGTTTATGACTGACTGTAACCGAGAGTTTTATCCAACGCTTATCTCCGAGTATTGAAATTTTTTTTAAGTTTTTCCAATACTTAATTCCGAATGCGAAGTCATCCCATGCAGCCCGCCATTCCCAGCCCTCAAGTTCTATTAAATCCACAAAGATATTTAGTTCATTAAAACTATCTAATTTCTGTTCAAACGCTGGTATAATTTCTTTAAAATCAGTGTCTGTTAATTTACCAATAATTTTAAGGTAAATTAAATTACTATCATTTTCAGAGGATATCAGGATCATTGATAACAGCTAACTATGAAGAGCTCGGCCATCAACATCAAGCGCTGCTTCTTTGACTACTTCGCTTAGTCCAGGATGACCATGGCACGTTCTTGCTATATCTTCAGCTGCACCACCAAACTCCATAGCAACTATGCATTCTTGTATCAAATCACCAGCAGCGGGGCCAACAATATGGACCCCTAAAACTTCATCGGTTTCCGCATCAGCCAGTATTTTTACAAACCCATCCGTTGTCCCCATCGCACGCGCACGCGCGTTAGCACTAAAATTAAACTTACCTTTATTATACGCTATATTAGCTTCATTAAGTTGCTCTTCGGTTTTACCCAGACTAGCGACTTCCGGCCATGTATATACTATTCCAGGTATAGTATCATAATTTATATGACCTGTTTGACCAGCTAAGATCTCTGCCAATATAGCCCCTTCATCTTCAGCCTTATGCGCCAACATCATCCCACCGATTACATCGCCGATAGCATAAATACCTTTAATATCTGTTTCAAAGCGTTCATTAACTTCTATAAACCCTTTTTGATCTATTTTAATACCTATATTTTCTAAGCCCAGATCTTTTGTATAGGGACTCCTGCCTACGGCAACCAATACACAGTCAGCTTTTATCTCTTCTTTTTTACCGGTATTTACTGATTCGACTGTGAGTGTTACTGATGACTTGCTCGTTTTTGAACTAACCACCTTAGTTCCCATTTTAAACTTCATACCCTGTTTTGTAAGCGTTCTTTTAACAACTTTTGAGACTTCTAGATCAGATCCTGTTAAGCAAACATCAAAATACTCAATAACCTCAACCTCAGCTCCCAAACGCCTCCAAATTGAACCAAGTTCTAATCCAATAACGCCAGCCCCAATCACAATCATCTTTTTCGGAACTTTATTCAGAGTCAAAGCACCTGTAGAATTAATGATTAGTTTATTATCAATTTCAACACCGGATAAAGTTGCAACCTCAGAGCCCGTTGCAATAACAATATTTTTTGTCTTAAGTTCTTTAGTTTGTTTTGCATCATCTCTAACTATTATTATTCCTTTTGACTTCACTGACCCACTTCCCGAAAACCTATCGATTTTATTCTTTTCCATGAGGTAATCGACACCTTTAATGGTATCTGAAACAACTGTATCTTTCTTAGCCATCATCTTTGATAAATCTAATTTCACATTTTCTGCAATGACCCCATGTGACTGCATGCTAGTTCTTGCTTCATCAAAAAGGTGGGAAGAGTGCAGTAATGCCTTAGAGGGAATACACCCAACGTTTAAACATGTACCACCAAGAGAACTACGCTTTTCTACTATGGCTACCTTTAAGCCTAATTGAGATGCACGAATAGCTGAAACGTAACCACCCGGTCCGCCGCCGATAAATATTACATCATAAGAATTTTGAGTCATTATAAGCTATCCTAAAAGGTTTTATATCGTATCATTTTTTTTTTTTTACATGTCGAGCATTATACGCTGCGGATCCTCTATGCACTCCTTAATTCTAACAAGCATCGAGACGGCTTCACGGCCATCAACGATCCGGTGGTCATAACTATGAGCAAGGTACATTATTGGCCTTACTTTAATCTCACCATCTACCACCCAAGGTCTCTCAACAATATTATGCATCCCTAAAATTCCTGACTGAGGGGCATTAATAATTGGTGTAGATAACATAGAACCATAAATACCCCCATTGGTAATTGTGAAACTACCATCGGACATCTCATCAATGGTTAACTTCCCGTCGCGCGCCCTTGATCCAAAGTCTTTAATTCGTTTTTCAATTTCTGCAAAAGTGAGTTTATCGGCATCTTTTAGCACGGGTACAACCAAACCGTTCGGGGTTCCAACAGCTACCCCAATATTATAATAATTTTTATAAACAATCTCATCACCCTGTATTTCTGCATTGACAGCAGGAAACTCTTTTAAAGCGACTATAACGGCCTTAACAAAATAACTCATAAAACCCAGTCTTACGTCATGACGTTTCTCAAACTTCTCTTGAAAATATTTTCGCGCTGACATTACTGCAGACATATCAATCTCATTAAAAGTCGTTAATATTGCAGCAGTGTTCTGAGCTTCCTTTAATCGACTTGCTATTACTTTCCGAAGGTGAGTAATTTTAACACGTTCTTCTCTGGGCGCACTGAGAATAGTTGGTATTTGGACTCTTTCTTGCTTTCTTGAAGGATTTAATTCCGTAAGCTCCTCAAGCGATGGCTTACTTTGTTTCATAAGATTCTCCCGCAATTTTTGAAAGGCTAAAACATCACCTTTCGTAAGGCGACCATCCTTACCCGTAGCAGTAATCTCCGTGACATTTAAATCATTATCTTCAACCATTTTCCTTACAGCTGGTGACATTTGCTGGCCATCATTAGATTCCTTGGGTTCCAGGTTTTTGATATCTATCGAATTTGGTTTAGATTCAATAATATCCAATGCTGAAATTCGACCAATAACCGCTCCTACCTCAACATCATTACCAGCCGTAACAATAATTTCGCTCAATTGTCCCGCTCCAGGCGCGTTAATCTCCATAGTAACTTTATCTGTCTCTAACTCTAATAAGGGCTCATCTAGAATAACGTTATCGCCGAGTGATTTCAGCCACTGCGATATATTAGCTTCAGTTAAACTCTCACCTAGATCAGGAACAATTATATCAACCAAAGCGACTTTTTCAGTTTTTATTTGAGTTGAACTATCATAATTGTTGATTATTGCCTCAGAGATTATCCCTAAGATCTGCCCAACTTCAACCTCAGTCCCAACTGATACATTAATTTCAGTCAAAATACCTGAACTCAGTGCATTAACCTCAATAGTAACTTTATCAGTTTCTAGCTCAAGTATAGGTTCATCTTCTTGTATCTCATCTCCGAGATTCTTAAGCCAGTTCGCTATTGTACCGTGCGTTAACGACTCACCTAATGGGGGCACCTTAATTTCCGTAGCCATTACTTCCTCTTCTTATTATTTTTTATTTTCTCTGGTTTATGGGCGGGAGGCATATATGGCTGAATCATATTATTCGTTTCACCATTTAACGCCTGATTAATTATCATATCCTGTTCTTTCTTATGAATACTTAGCGCCCCTGTAGCAGGGGAGGCCGAAGCCTTACGCCCCACATATAATACTTGAGATATATCCCGTAAACTAGAGTTTATGTCACGTAATATGTAATTGAGGCGGTCATTAACAAAATGCCAAGCACCCTGGTTAGAAGACTCTTCTTGGACCCATAATATTTCAGCATTTGCATATCTGCGAATTTGTTTTGTAATACCACCTCTTGGCCAAGGATAAAGCTGCTCTATTCTAATGATTGCAACATCATGTATCTTTAAATCATCTCTCCTTTCAACCAAATCATAGTAAATTTTACCTGAACACAAAATAACTCGGCTAACTTTCTTGTCGGCAGTAATATTATCACTGCCCTCGGGTATAATTCTCAGGAAACCAGTTCCCGTCGCCATATCGGATAAACTAGACACATTAAGTTTGTGTCGTAGTAACGATTTAGGGGACATAACAATTAATGGTTTTCTATAATTACGCTTCACCTGCCGCCTCAACACATGGAAGAAATTCGCTGGTGAGGTAATATTAACAACCTGCATATTATCCTCCGCGCAGAGTTGCAGACAACGCTCAAGTCGTGCAGATGAGTGTTCAGGTCCTTGCCCTTCCATTCCGTGAGGAAGTAACATCACTAGACCAGACATTCTCAACCACTTAGACTCTCCGGACGATATAAATTGATCAAAAATTACCTGTGCCGTATTTGCAAAATCACCAAATTGCGCTTCCCAAATTGTAAGTGTTTTAGGCTCAGCAAGTGAATAGCCATACTCATAACCCAAAACAGCAAATTCTGAAAGAGGGCTATCCATAATTTCAAATGCTGCCTGATTATCTCTATCAATTTCACTCAATGGAAAATAACGTTCCTCGGTTTTTTGGTCAATAATGGCAGCATGACGGTGCGAAAATGTTCCTCGTCCAGAGTCTTGACCCGACAATCGAATCGGGTGACCCTCTAACAATAAACTCCCATACGCAAGGGCTTCTGCCATTGCCCAGTCAATATTCGCACCACTACTCATCATTTCAGACTTAGACTTTAATTGTCTAATAAGTTTACTATTAACATTAATACTCTCAGGAATGTTTGATAATGAATTACCAATTCTCTTTAATATATTAATACCAACTGAAGTTTCTTCATCCCGCTTTTCCTCCTCATCCTTCAAAGCGGTCAAACCCTCCCATTTACCCTCAAGCCAGTCAGCCTTATTTGACTTATATCCTGAAGCTGCCGCAAATTCAGAATCCAAATGGTTTCTAAAATCTACCTCAATTTTCTCGATGTCAGACAATTCAAGAATGCCTTCACCTAAAAGTTTTTCCCTATAAATTTCTCGGGTAGTTGGGTGATTAGCTATCGCGGTATACATCTTTGGTTGTGTAAACATGGGCTCATCACCCTCGTTATGTCCATGACGTCGGTAACAGAAAAGATCAATAACCACATCACGTTTAAACCTTTGGCGGAAGCGAACTGCTAACTCAGCGACACGAACAACAGCTTCAGGGTCATCACCATTAACATGGAATATGGGTGCCTGCATACCCTTTGCTATATCTGTTGGATATGGTGTTGACCTGGAACTAGTCGGATTAGTGGTAAAGCCAATTTGATTGTTAACCACAACATGTACTGTACCCCCCGTTCTATATCCCTTAATTTGCGATAAATCCAATGTTTCTGGCACTATGCCCTGACCGGCAAACGCCGCATCACCATGCATTAGTATCCCCATTACTTTTTCTCTAGTTTCATCTAATCTTTGCGCTTGCTTGGCTCTAACCTTTCCAAGCACGACTGGATTAACACATTCCAGATGTGATGGATTTGCTGTTAAAGATAAATGCATCTTAAAATCACCAAATTCACGGTCTGCTGAAGCTCCAAGATGATACTTAACGTCTCCGGACCCTTGTACATCCTCCGGATAGGCAAGGTTACCCTGAAACTCCGAAAATATGGCGGCGTATGGCTTACCCATAGTGCGAGCTAGAACGTTCAACCTACCCCGATGAGGCATGCCAATCACTATTTCCTCTATACCTTCAGATGCACTCGTTGTTAATAAACCTTCCATAAAAGGTATGAGGCTTTCACCACCGTCTAAACCAAAACGTTTAGTTCCAGTATGCTTCATTTGAAGATAAGTTTCAAAGCCCTCAGCTCTTACCAAATCTTTATAAATATTTGCCCTTAAATCTGATTTATAATCTGATTTATAATCGATGCCTTCAATATTATTTTGTATCCATGCCCGCTCTTCAATCTCTTGGATATGCATGTATTCAACGCCTATCGATCCACAATACGAGTCTTGCATTATTTTAAGGATTTCTTTTAATGATGCTTTTTCTCTTCCTGCCATTGCGGACATACTATCTAAATAAATATCTTTATCTAAATCGTTATCAGTAAAATCATAGGTTCGGTAGTCTAACTCTTTATGATATCCCGCGCCTGATAAACCCAATGGATCAAATTGAGCGTGAAGATGACCTCTTACTCTATAAGAACGAATTAAAATCCGGGCTCTAATCGACCTTCTAGCAATTTCCTCAATATCACCACCCAAGCTCTGTTGTGACTGAATATCGCTTTCATTAGTCGGAGCACCGTTACTAATTATTGAAGTCCTTGTTGGAGACCAACTCGCTCCGACATAATCTTTTGTTATGGATTCCACATCATCAGAAAATTCAGAAAAAAAATCTATCCAACTTTGATCAATCGAGTAGGGATTTTCTTTATATTTGGCATATAATTCAGCGATATAAGCTGCATTTGCGCCTGTTAAAAATGTTTTGGCTGAACCCGCCATTAACTTAATCCTTAGTAATCTAATATATCGAAGACTTGAATTTAACTTTTCATCGTCTCCAACATTGTACTGCCCAAAGCAGCGGGAGAGTCAGCAACATTGATATCTGCACTGCGAAGTGCTTCAATTTTATCCATTGCTCCACCCTTACCACCGGCAATGATTGCTCCAGCATGACCCATCCTTCTTCCGGGCGGGGCTGTTACACCAGCGATAAATCCTACCACCGGTTTTTTAGTTTTTGATGACTTGATAAACTGGGCAGCCTCCTCTTCGGCTGAACCACCTATCTCACCTATCATAATAATACCTTCCGTTTGATCATCACCAAGAAACATCTCTAAACAATCAATAAAATTAGTCCCATTTACAGGGTCTCCACCAATTCCTATGCACGTTGTTTGACCAAGGCCTACCGCAGAGGTTTGACCAACAGCCTCATATGTTAGAGTGCCCGACCTAGAAACCACCCCTATTTTTCCTCGTGAATGAATATGACCAGGCATTATACCGATCTTACACTCACCTGGGGTTATAACACCTGGACAATTAGGGCCAATAAGTCGGGTATTTGAGCCTTTCAGTGCTCTTTTTACCTCAACCATATCTAATACTGGGATACCCTCAGTGATGCATATCACGAGAGGAATTTCGCAATCAATGGCTTCTAAAATTGCCTCAGCAGCGAATGGGGGTGGCACATAGATAACACTGGCGTTTGCATTCGCGTTTTCCTTTGCCTCAATTACGGTATCAAAAACGGGTAAACCAAGATGAATTGAACCACCTTTTCCAGGCGTAACACCTCCTACCATTTTTGTTCCATAAGCAATCGCTTGTTCAGAATGGAAAGTTCCCTGCGATCCTGTAAACCCTTGGCAAATAACGCGAGTATCTTTATTTACTAAAACAGCCATATCATGCAGCCTCCTGAACCGCTTTGACAACCTTTTCGGCAGCATCCGCTAAATCATTTCCGGAGATAATGGGTAATCCGGACTTCAATAATATTTCCTTACCTAACTCCACATTAGTTCCTTCAAGGCGAACTACTAATGGCACATTTAGAGCAACTTCCTTTGCCGCTGAGACAATTCCTTCAGCGATCACATCACAGCGCATAATACCGCCAAAAATGTTTACAAGAATACCTTCAACATTCTTATCGGACAAAATTATTTTAAAGGCTGTTGTAACACGTTCCCGAGTTGCCCCACCACCAACATCAAGAAAATTGGCCGGATCACCGCCATGTAGCTTAA
Source organism: Rhodospirillales bacterium (assembly GCA_016777585.1). Taxonomy (GTDB): domain Bacteria; phylum Pseudomonadota; class Alphaproteobacteria; order Rhodospirillales; family UBA2165; genus TMED23. The sequence goes on from JADHRD010000001.1 coordinate 25,512, forward strand.
TGATATCCATAGTGGCCATAGCCAATCCAGCTCCGTTTACCATACACCCGATGCTGCCCTCTAATTTTATATAATTTAAATCATGACGCTCAGCTTCCAATTCTGCCGCGTCTTGCTCATCTTCATCACGCATTTCTTCGATATCTTGATGGCGATAAAGAGCATTATCATCAAAGTTCATTTTGGCATCAAGCGCTACAACTTCTCCCGCCTTTGTAACTACCAAGGGATTTATTTCAATTTGGCTGGCATCCATATCGGTGAATGCCTCATACATTGACAAAAGAAATTTTACGGCAGATTTAACTTGGTCACCTTTAAGCCCAAGCCCAAATGCTATTTTTCTGGCATGAAAACTCTTCATGCCCGTTGCAGAATCAATATCAGTCGTTAAAATCTTTTCAGGTGAAGATGCCGCAACTTCCTCAATATCCATCCCACCCTCCTGACAAGCAATCACCGTTACGCACGATGTTACTCTGTCAACTAATAAGCTAAGATAAAGTTCTCTCTCTATATCGCAGCCATCTTCTATATAAACACGCTTAACTTGTTTTCCTTCAGGCCCGGTTTGATGAGTAACGAGCACATTACCTAACATTTTTTCCGCAACATCTTTTGCTTCGCCAATTGACTTGACCACTTTTACGCCGCCGCCCGAATAATTATCAATATTTTTAAAACTTCCCTTACCGCGCCCTCCAGCGTGGATCTGAGATTTTACCACCCAAACGGGTCCCTTAAGGCCCTTTGCCACAACCTCGGCTTCACTCGAGGTATATGCAACACCCCCATCAAGGATAGTCACACCATATTGAGACAATACCTGTTTTGCTTGATATTCATGAATATTCATAGGGCTACAACCTCTTCACTTATTAATATTACAGGTATAATTAAAACCAAGTAAAAACCAGATATTTCTCTACTAATCCAAATGCAGACACTTTTTATTTCTTTGATACTTTCTTTGCTACTGTCGCTTTAGATCTACGTTTCAAAGGTTTCTTGGTTTTATTGTTATTTACGTGTGGCGTCTTTTGAAGCAACTTCTTACTTTCTTCTACCAGTATTTTAACCGCACGTACCGAGGCGTTAAACGCCTTTCTTTCCTGCGCATCAAGTTTTACTTCAACTATTTTTTCGACACCTTTAGCTCCAATGACAACTGGAACTCCAACATAAAGACCTTTTACGCCATATTGGCCTCTTAAAAAGGCCGCACAAGGAAGAACACGTTTTTTATCCTTAAGATATGAATCCGCCATTTGAATGGCAGCACTAGCTGGTGCATAATAGGCTGAACCAGTCTTAAGTAATCCAACTATTTCTGCACCACCATCACGCGTTCGTTGAACAATCTCATCTAATTTCTTTTGAGAAATCCATTTCATTTTTACCAAGTCTGTCAGAGGTATACCTGCCACTGTAGAGTAGCGAATTGAAGGCACCATCGTGTCGCCATGCCCCCCTAGCACGAATGCCGTAACATCTTCAACCGAGACATTCATTTCGTCTGCTAAAAAATATCTAAAACGAGCAGAGTCAAGAACCCCTGCCATACCTACAACTTTGTTATGCGGCAAACCACAAGAATCCCTTAATACACCAACCATCACATCTAGCGGGTTAGTAATGCAAATTACAAAAGCATTTGGACAGTTCGCTTTTATCCCTTCTCCTACAGACCGCATGACACTGGTATTGATTCCAATCAGGTCATCCCTACTCATTCCAGGTTTGCGAGCCACACCCGCTGTAACTATCACAACGTCTGAGCCCTTAATGGCGGAATATTTATTTGCACCAATCATTTTGGCGTCAAACCCCTCAACCGGAGAACCTTGTGCCAAATCAAGTGATTTGCCCTGAGGAATCCCATTTATTATGTCAAACATTACAACATCCCCAAGTTCTTTCAAACCAGCCAAATGTGCCAACGTTCCACCAATATTCCCCGCACCAACTAGTGCAATCTTATTTCTCGCCATTAAATTTCCCTCCTAACCCAGTTCTCAGAATGATAAATTAACTATATTTCTTGATTTCAAATACCGGTATACCTGACTTTTCACTTCATGTTTAAAACTCTTAATACCGCAGGTTTCGTAGCGCAAAATAAGTTTTAGAGCAAGCCTGTAACTTTCGAAATAAACAAAAAGAAATAATAGTTTATATAATGCGATATGATACAAGCTTTAGATAAGACCATGTGGTAATGCCACATACTCTTCAGATTGCATTTCCATTAAACGGGAGACTAAGCGTTGAAATTCAAAAGCACCTTCACCAAGAACATATAATTCCTGAGGTGGCGCATCAGCAGAACAAATCAGATTGACTTTATTTTCATAAAGCGCGTCAATAAGTGTTATAAACCTTCTCGCTTCATTCTTTAAGCTTTCGTCCATTCTTGGAATATCATCTAGTATTAGAGTATGGTATCGTCCTGCAATATCTAAATAATCTGCTGGCCCTAAAGGCTCGCCGCACAGCTTCGCAAAAGAAATTCTTGCGACGCCAGCAGCAGCAATGGGAATTATAACTACCCGACCCTTGACTTCTATCAGATCAACGGAGGGTGAATAACCCTCAGTAAGAGCCAAAAAATAATCATCAAGACTGACTGTGGCCTTTTTACCAAGTGGATAGTGATACACCCTCATTCCTAGTATCTTTTCCAATCTATAATCCTTGGAAGCTCCTAGGTACTCAATATTTAAGTTATTTTTTAATAATTTAATAAACGGTAGGAACCTCTCACGTTGAAGCCCGTCTTTATAAAGATCATCTGGTGGGCGATTTGACGTCGCAATAATTATAACATTATGTGATAATAGGCCCTCAAATAATCTGCCTAAAATCATAGCATCAACAATATTTACCACCTGTAATTCGTCGAAACACAATAATTTTGATTCTTCCACTATCGATTTCACAACAGCAGGCACAGGATCGCCACCTTCTGGATTATTTTTTCGGAATAAATTAAAACGCAAATGAATATCTTGAAGAAACGCGTGAAAGTGTACCCGTCGTTTTTTCTTAATCTGAATACTGGAGTAGAACAAGTCCATAAGCATAGATTTACCCCGACCGACGTCTCCGTATATATAAAGCCCCTTTATCTTTATTTGGCGATTTTCTTTGAACCCCAGACGTTTTTTCCAAGTAAATGATTTTGAATTATTTTCAAGCGTCTCAATTTTTTGCAATAAAATTTGTAATTGCTGGGCCAGCACAGCCTGAGCCCTATCTGGCATTAAATGCCCAGAAGCCAATTTCTTTTCATACTCAGCAACAGGACCTTTTTTATCATTTACCGGAATTATATTTGACATGAGTGGCTACTTACACTGATTTATAACAATCATATCTTGATCTTGTCTAGTTAACTACGGTGGCATAGGTTCTACTCAGCTAAAACAACCTTACATCCGTTCCAACATAAGTTTTTTAGTTTCAGCAATAGCCTTTGCTGGATTTAAAGACTTGGGACACGTTTTTGTGCAATTCATTATTGTATGACAACGATATAATTTAAAGGGATCTTCTAAGTTATCTAAACGCGAACCAGTATTCTCATCCCTTGAGTCAACGATCCAACGGTATGCTTGTAATAAAATAGCTGGGCCCAAATATCTGTCTCCATTCCACCAGTAACTCGGGCATGAAGTCGTGCAACAGAAACACAATACACATTCCCACAAACCATCTAACTTAGCGCGTTCATCTGGTGACTGCAGGCGCTCCTTGCCCGAGACTGGAGTATCAGACTGAACCCACGGCTTAATCGATGTATACTGAGCGTATGGGATTGATAAATCTGGCACAAGATCTTTTATCACTGGCATATGTGGAAGTGGGTAAATCGCAGCGTCGCCTTTTATTTCTCTTATATCCTTAATGCATGCTAAAGTATTAGTGCCATCCACATTCATTGCACACGAGCCACAAACTCCCTCTCTACAAGATCGTCGGAAAGTCAAAGTCGGATCAATTTCATTTTTAATTTTAATTAAGGCATCAAGAACCATGGGTCCGCACGTATCCATGTCTACTTCATAAGTATCAACCTGTGGATTCTCATTTTGATCGGGATTATATCGATAAATCTTAAACCGCTTAATATTATTTACACTCGAGGAGGCCTTGAACGTTTGGCCTTCAGATACCGTTGAGTTTTTGGGAAGGGTTAATTCTACCATTTTTATCTCCGTGCTTTAAAGCCCTAATAAACCCGAGCACGAGGCTCAATATAATCAACCTCATCGGTCAGTGTATACTCGTGAACTGGCCTATAGCCTAATTTGACTTTCATATTGCTATCAAGCCATGCCAATGAATGTTTCATCCACTTCTTGTCATCGCGATCAGGATAATCCTCATGCGCATGCGCCCCTCGCGACTCTTGTCTGGCCTCTGCACTATAAATCGTAGTCTTAGAACAAGCCATCAAATTTTCTAACTCTAGTGCTTCAACTAAGTCCGAATTCCAAATCAAAGATCTATCACTGACACCAAGATCCTTTAAACCTTCAGCTGATTGATCAATTAATTTTACACCTTCTTTTAATATCTCAGAACTTCTAAAGACAGCTGCATTATTTTGCATTATTTTCTGCATATCCAACCTAACATTAGCAGTAGCTTCCTTACCTTTGGAATAACGGATTGCATCTAATCTAGCAATAGCCTCTTCACCCGTTTTTGAATTCGCAGATTTAATTTTTTTGTCTTTTTCAACGATTTTAACTGCTCGCTGTGCAGCTGCACGGCCAAAAACTACGAGATCAAGGAGCGAGTTTGTCCCTAATCGATTAGCTCCATGAACAGACACACATGCCGCCTCACCAATTGCCATCAAACCTGGGCAAATAGCGTCTGGGTCTTTCACTGTGGGCCTTAAAACCTCCGCATGATAGTTTGTCGGTATACCACCCATATTGTAATGTACAGTTGGCAAAACGGGTATAGGATCTTTAGTAGCATCAACACCAGAAAAAATCCTTGCTGTTTCAGTAATACCAGGCAGCCTATGGTTAAGTACCTCACCACCTAAATGCTCAAGATGCAGGTAAATATGATCATTTTCTGCCCCCACTCCCCTATTTTCTCTTATTTCGATAGTCATGGCTCGGCTAACTACGTCACGCGATGCTAAATCTTTTGCACTAGGAGCGTATCTCTCCATAAAAGCTTCGCCCTCAGAATTTGTTAAGTAACCGCCCTCACCTCGAGCCCCTTCTGTTATCAAACACCCTGCACCATAAATTCCTGTTGGATGAAATTGTACAAATTCCATATCTTCCATGGGCAATCCCGCTCGAAGAACCATCCCATTGCCATCGCCAGTACACGTGTGAGCTGATGTAGCTGAAAAATAACTACGCCCGTAACCACCTGTTGCTATTAATGTTTGGTGAGCTAAAAAACGATGAATAGTTCCATCTGCCAAATTCCAAGCCATTACACCACGACAAGCCCCATCTTCACTCATTATTAAATCAATCGCAAAATATTCAATAAAGAATTCGGCGTTATGTTTTAAACATTGTTGATATAAAGTGTGCAAGATCGCGTGGCCGGTTCGATCCGCGGCAGCGCAAGCTCTTTCCACTGGCGCCTCACCAAAATTTCGCATATGCCCTCCAAAGGGACGTTGATATATTTTACCATCTTCAGTTCGTGAGAACGGCACACCAAAATGCTCAAGTTCATATACTGCAGGCGCAGCCTCTCTACACATATATTCTATGGCATCTTGGTCACCCAGCCAATCTGCCCCCTTAACAGTATCGTACATATGCCATTGCCAACTATCTTCATTCATGTTGCCTAAGGCAGCCCCGACCCCGCCTTGAGCCGCGACTGTGTGAGATCTAGTTGGAAAAACTTTGGTAATACAGGCCGTATTTAATCCTGCTGCGGTCATACCGAGAGTTGCTCTAAGGCCTGCTCCGCCTGCGCCAACAACAATCACATCATGTTCATGATCAATGATTTCATATGTATCTATCATTTATTAGTTAGCCTCCATAGGCAATTTGAATTATTGCTACAAGGCTTGAAATAGCGAAAAGCACCGCAGCAAATTTATTAATTAGCAATAAAAATATTTTATTTTTTTCACCATGAACGTAATCTTCAATAACCACCTGCAAACCGAGTTGCATGTGATAAAATAAAGCAATTAAAAATAGAGATAACAGCAATACACTGCCTGGCTCGTTGAGCCATGCCCTAAAGGCAAAAAGATCCATACCAATAAATTTCATTGCAGAATATACAAACCATAAAGTCAGGGGAATAAGCGCTAATGCGGATACCCTTTGTGCCCACCAATGAGATGTACCACTTTTTGAGCTACCTAATCCTTTTACTTTACCTAAGTCAGATTGTAATGACATTTGAAGCTATCCTCCAACCATTCCATATCCAAGAAACCAAGATCCAAATGTAAAAATAATCGATGAGAATACGACAATCCAGCCCGTAATATTTACATTAGTTAACCCAAATCCCATACCAGCATCCCAAAAAAGGTGCCTAATCCCATTGCACAAATGATAAAATAAGGCCCAAGTCCAACCAAACAGCAATAATCTGCCAAACCACGTTGCCATAAATTCTTGTGTGCGGGCAAATGCTTCTGGACCATATGCTGCCGAGTTTAACCAATAAACTAAAGCTAAAGCACCCACTGCCAGTCCCACTCCTGTAATTCTGTGCAAAATAGAGAGTACAGACGTAATTTGAGGCTTATAAACTTGTAAGTGAGGTGAGATCGGACGCGTTTGGGAATTCATAAATCTGGCCCTTTTTAAAGACTGGCCCAAAAAAATGAGACCGTACTTTTACGTTAAAAAATATTTTATTACATTAAAAGTTTTGTAATCCCTTGATTGGGCCAAGTCAATGCAGGGAATTAGGAAAAATTCTATCCTTATTTAGTGGTAAGTTATTTACATAACCAATATTGGTTAAAAATATTCAGAGACTAATAATTCAGCAATCTGAACTGTATTAAGAGCAGCGCCCTTACGTAAATTATCTGCAACAACCCACATACTTAATCCGTTTTCCACGGTAATATCATCCCGTATCCGACTAACATAGACTGGGTCCTCGCCTGCACATTCAATCTGCGAGACATACCCCTCGTCAGCCCGATGATCTACTACTACTACTCCCTCAGCCAGCTTCAATGCTTCCCGAGCCTCATCTGCAGTAATCGGTTCATCAAATTCGATATTGACCGCTTCAGCATGCCCTATAAAAACTGGGACCCGAACACAGGTTGCAGAGAGTTTTATGGACGGATCTAATATTTTTTTTGTCTCCACCATCATCTTCCACTCCTCCTTAGTATAACCGTCCTCCATAAATACATCTATTTGGGGAATAGTATTAAAGGCAATTTGCTTAGTAAAATTTTCCTGGAATTTAGATTCTGGCTCATTCATATAGATGCCTTTAGTCTGGTTGAATAACTCGTCCATTCCAGACTTACCGGCACCAGAAACTGATTGATATGTGGAAACAACAACCCTCTTGATATGAGCTAAGTCATGTAACGGTTTAAGGGCAACTACCAATTGGATAGTTGAACAATTTGGGTTTGCAATAATATTTCTATTTCGAAATTCACCAATTGCTTCTGGGTTTACTTCTGGAACAACGAGAGGAACATCTGGATCCATTCTAAATTGTGAAGTATTGTCTATAACAACAGCACCTGCTGCAGTTGCCCTTGGTACAAATTCAGCGGACACCTTGGCTCCTGGGCTAGATAAAACAATATCTATCCCCTCAAAATCATAAGAAGCCAAATCATGTATTTTTAAAACATCTTCTTCACCATAGGATACTTCCGCACCAACGGAATTAGATGACGCTATTGCTGAAACGTCTTTTGCGTTTGTGCCTCTCTCAGATAAAATTTGCAGAATTTCCCTACCAACGTTGCCAGTGGCTCCAACAACAGCATATTTAAGGGCCATAATTCGTCTCCATTTTTTCATTAACTAACCAATCGAGGTAGTCTGGTATAGAGAGCCCTCAAGCAGCCAGCATATCTAATTCATTGATGACTGCATCACCCATGCCCGAAGTTGATACCAATGTTTTACCATCACCGGTAATATCTGCAGTGCGAAAACCTTTATCAAGCGCATTCTGGACGGCTTTTTCAATTAACTCTGCATCGTCAAAAAGATCAAAAGAATACCTAAGCAACATTGAAAAACTTAAAATCTGCGCAAGCGGGTTTGCAATACCTTTTCCGGAAATATCCGGCGCGGTGCCATGCACAGGTTCATACAATGCCGCCTGTTTTCCATCTGAATCGGGGGCACCCAAAGATGCAGATGGAAGCATACCTAGCGAGCCCGTTAACATAGCCGCACAATCAGACAAAATATCACCAAACATGTTGGTGGTAACAACAACATCAAATTGTTTTGGATTTCTAACCAATTGCATTGCTGCGTTATCAACATACATGTGGCTTAACTCAATATCTGGATAAGAAGCCCCTATTTTTGTCATCTCTTCACGCCACATGACTGTTGTTTCTAAAACATTTGCTTTATCTATAGAGCATACTCGTTTATCGCGTTTTCCAGCTAAATCCATAGCCACCTTTCCAATACGATGTATCTCAGGTGTTGTATAGGTCAGTGTATTGAAACCTTTTCTTATTCCGTTTTCTAACTCTTCAATACCGCGTGGCTCACCAAAGTAGATACCGCCCGTCAACTCTCTAATAATCATAATATCGAGGCCCTTAACAATGTCTAATTTAAGGGAGGAGGCATCAGCCAGCGCATCAAATACAATAGCGGGACGCAAATTTGCGAATAGTCCAAGTCCTTTACGTATACCCAGCAGACCCCGCTCGGGCTGAACGTCAAAAGGTAGAACTTCCCATTTTGGCCCGCCGACAGCTCCCATCAAAACTGCATCAGATTTTAATGCTGCTTCTAATGTTTCTTCGGGCAAAGGAACTCCGGTTTTATCGATCGCAGCTCCTCCTATTAATGCTTCTGTAATATTGAAACTAACCGACCGTCTTCGGTCCATCCAGTCAATTACCCTAAGCACTTGAGCTATAATTTCGGGCCCAATACCATCACCGGGAAGAACTAATAAATTTTTAGCATTTGCCATTTTTTCTCTTTCGTAATTTTATACTATTTATTAGGCCACAATAATGTTCTGGCGGGCTTCAAAGGCAGCGATCTTATCTGACTTGGCCATCGTCAATCCAATATCATCGAGACCGTTCATCAAACAGTGTTTTTTAAAAGAATCCACTTCAAACTTTATAATATCACCATCTGGACCCGTAATTTCCTGAGCTTCGAGATTTATAGTCATTGTTGCATTTGCACCAAGTTCAGCATCTTCTGTTAATTTATCAATTTGTTCTTGCGGCAACTTTATTAACAAAATCCCGTTCTTCGAACTATTGTTATAAAAAATATCAGCAAAACTCGGAGCAATTACACATTTGATTCCAAAGTCGAGAAGAGCCCAAGGGGCGTGCTCGCGAGAGGATCCGCAGCCAAAATTCTTCCCGGCGATCAAAATCTCCGAATTTCTAAATGCTGGTTTATTCAAAACAAATTCTTCACGCTCAGTTCCATCTTGGTTAAATCGAAGCGTGCTAAAAAGATCTGCACCCAGACCTGTTCGCTTAATTGTTTTCAAAAAGCGAGCAGGAATTATCATATCTGTATCCACATTTATCAAAGGCAATGGTGCCGCGACAGATGTTAGCGTATTAAATTTCTCCATAAGAAATCCCCCTCAATCAATCTAAATCGTTCAAGTCAACGAGATGCCCTTTAACTGCTGCGGCTGCCGCCATTGCCGGGCTTACCAAATGCGTTCTGCCTCCGGGTCCTTGGCGACCCTCAAAATTACGATTGGATGTTGAAGCTGCTCTTTCTCCTGGGCCTAATTTGTCTGCGTTCATTGCCAAACACATTGAACATCCAGCTTCACGCCACTCAAAGCCAGCCTCAATAAAAATCTGATCCAAACCCTCTTGCTCCGCTATTTCTTTAACCAAGCCTGAACCCGGGACAACAAGAGCCTGCACCCCATGGGCAACCTTGCGCCCTTCAATAACTGATGCCGCAGCCCGAATATCTTCAATACGACTATTTGTACATGAACCAATAAATGCTGTATTTATTTTAATGTCCGTCATTGGCATTCCTGCAGTCAGGCCCATGTATTCCAAGGAACGTTCCATTTTATTTCTTCTATTTATATCAGTTTCTCTGTCCGGATCGGGAACGCAACCATCAATCGCCACAACATCTTCAGGGCTCGTTCCCCAAGTAACCTGTGGTTTAATCTCAGAAACATCCATAACAATTTCTTCATCAAAAATTGCTGTTTCATCTGTTTTTAGAGTTTTCCAATATTCGACTGCAGCTTCCCAAGCCGCACCTTTTGGAGATTTAGGACGACCTTTTAAATATTCAAATGTTTTTTCATCTGGCGCAAAAAGACCCACCCTCGCACCTGCTTCAATCGTCATGTTGCAGACAGTCATCCGACCTTCCATGGTTAATGATTTGAGGGCATCTCCCGTAAATTCAATAGCTGCCCCTGTACCGCCCGCAGTGCCAATTTTTCCTATAATTGCTAAAATCAGGTCTTTTGCCGTAATTCCATTGGGTAGTGTTCCATTAACAGTCACCCTCATATTTCTACATTTGGTTAACAATAATGTTTGCGTTGCTAAAACATGCTCAACTTCTGAAGTGCCTATTCCAAAAGACATGGAACCAAAAGCCCCATGCGTTGCTGTATGGGAGTCGCCACAAACCAATGTTGTGCCAGGTAAAGTAAAACCTTGTTCTGGCCCAACAACGTGGCAAATTCCTTGGCGAATGTCCTTCATCGAATAAAGTTCCACCCCAAAGTCAGTACAATTTCTTTCGAGAGCCTCAATTTGTATTCTAGACTCTTCATCATCAATTTGTTTATCGCGATCAGTGGTGGGAACATTATGGTCAGCCACAGCAAGAGTTAAGTCGGGTCGACGTACATTTCTACCCTCATTTCTCAAACCATCAAATGCTTGCGGCGAAGTAACCTCGTGCACAAGATGTCTATCAATGTAAACCAAGCAAGTGCCATCTTCTTGTTCATCGACAACATGGGAGTTCCATAGTTTATCGTAAAGGGTAGTTGCATTATTCATATTCAATTACTCACTATAAAAAACAAAGTTTCTTTCACTAATAGTCTGGCAAATATATTTATTCTTCGGATTTTTGTTCTACGTTTTCTTCAGTCACGACTGGCGCTACACCCTCGGAGCTCTCTTGTTTTATCTCTTTTTTTGCTAATGCCTTAGCCGCACTTGCTAATTTATTTTTTTCTTTAAGGGCAACAGCCTTTTCTCGATCAGCAGCAGAAAGCTTCGCTGCATAACCATCTGTCTGTTCTGCAATTCTAGCCCTCTTGCCCTGCCTGCCCCGAAGGTAATATAATTTGGCTCTTCTGACATCACCTCGACGCAGAACTTCAATACTGTCTACATTGGGCGAATAAAGGGGGAACACACGCTCAACACCCTCGCCATAAGAAATCTTACGGACCGTAAAATTGGAATGAAGCCCATCATTCTTTCGCGCTATACAAATACCTTCATAGGCCTGTACACGTTCTCGTTCACCTTCTATTACTTTAACATTAATCTTTACTAAGTCACCGGGCGCAAACTCTGGCAGATCTTTGTCAGCATTTAATTTAGCTATTTGTTCTTGTTCAATTTCTTCTAATAGATTCATAATCATAACCTCAATTCGTGTTCAAATAAAATTTAATGTTTAGTTTGAGCTTCCTTAACTCCAGAAATATATTTTGACCAAAGATCAGGGCGTCTTTTGGAAGTGACTTTCTCAGCTTCCATTTTTCTCCATTCCCTTATCTCAGAATGATGACCCGATAAGAGCACCTTAGGAACTCGTCTTCCTTCCCACACTTGGGGGCGAGTGTAATGAGAGTATTCAAGCAAACCATCAACAAAACTCTCATCTAAAGTCGTTTCCGCATTACCAACGACGCCCGGAAGAAGACGGACGCATGCGTCAATAAGAGTTATTGCTGCTGGCTCTCCGCCAGATAAAACAAAATCACCAATACTAATCTCTTCCATTTTCCACGCATCAATAACTCTATTATCAATGCCCTCGTAACGTCCACACAGCAATATTACCCCATCAGTGTTTGCGAGTTCTTGAGCTCTTGACTGATTTAAACATTGCCCTCTTGGCGACAAGTAAATTATAGGACGATTAACATGCGGAACAGATTTAAGCGCTGCGTCAACAACGTCTGGCCTAATAACCATTCCAGCTCCCCCACCAAACGGAGTATCGTCGACTGTCTGAGATTTGTTATCCGCAAAGTCTCGAAGATTTATAGTTTCTATATCCCAGAATCCATCAGCTAAAGCTTTGCCGGCCAATGAAAAACCGAGGCAGCCAGGCATCATCTCTGGAAATAGTGTCAAGACACTCGCTTTCCAAGCCCCGCTTTTTTGCACACTTTGTGGTTTATTCATAACTGTGTATTCCAAATAATATTATTTTAGGTCCGAGTTCATTTGTTGTCATGGACCTCATCACCAATAACTTCTAAAAGTGGATTAACAACAATTCGCCCTTTATCAAAATCAATTATGGGTATTCCTTTTGACGACATTGTAAACATTTTAGTTCCACCATCATCTAAACTCACCTCTATAATATCTCCAGCCCCATAATTATCTACCATTATTACTTTCCCAATTCGATTATCCTCAAAATCATCAACGTCCAAGCCAATTAGATCATGGTAATAAAATTCATCTTCATCCAACTCGGGCAAAACTGCCCTTGTTACATACAATTCCAATCCTTTGATGCCCTCGGCTGCGTTGCGATCCTCAATTCCACTTAATCGGGCAACTATTCCCTTCTTATTTTTACTAACCAATGTTATTTTATAACTATCTCTTAGAGTTCTATCGAAAACCGGTCCAAACGATAAAATATCCTCCTGGTTTTCCATAAAACTTTTAATTTTCACAGCCCCTTTTAACCCATGCACTCCTGCGACAACACCTACGCAAACTAAATCTTTTTCACTGCAAGGGCTCATCAGTTACTTAGCCTTCGCTTCCTTTTCTTCTTTTGCCGGAGTTTCCTCTGCTTTTGCTTCTTCTGCTGGGGCTTCCTCTGCTTTTGCTTCTTCTGCTGGGGCTTCCTCTGCTTTTGCTTCTTCTACTGGGGCTTCCTCTGCTTTTGCTTCTTCTACTGGGGCTTCCTCTGCTTTTGCTTCTTCTGCTGGGGCTTCCTCTGCTACCGTCTCAGACACTGTTGGAGTTGGAGCTGAAGCTGCAGTCTCAGCCTCAGCAGCGGCCGCCTCTTGCGCTGCCTTTTGGGCTTCTTGTTTTTCACGTATTCTCTCAAGTGTCTTTTCTTTTGGTAAATGCTGTTTCGTTTGCTCTGCATGGACAGGTTTTTCAATAATATCAGCTGCGCCGAGAAATCTCGCTACACGGTCCGTCGGCAAAGCGCCATGAGCCAGCCAATGTTTGATTCTGTCCTCTTTAAGGACGATTCGTTCTGGATGATCTTTTGCGACCATTGGGTTATATGTTCCCACGCGTTCAATAAACCTACCATCTCGAGGACTTCTAGAGTCCGCAACTACGATACGATAGAACGGACGCTTTTTTGCTCCACCACGCGATAAACGAATTTTTGTAGCCATAAATATTTCCTCTTTTCTAAACTAAATTTATAAATTTTAATATCAGAACTTCATTCCTGATGGGGGCATCATTGCTCCCATCATGTCGCTATTCATTCCAGGCATCATGCCTTTCATTCCACTTTTCCCCATTTTTTTCATCATTTTTGACATTTGCTGAAATTGCTTTAACAACCGGTTTACATCCTGAACGCTGGTACCAGAACCCGCCGCAATTCGTTTTCGTCGTTTGGCATTGAGAACTTTAGGATTTCGACGCTCTTGTATAGTCATAGATAAAATTATTGCTTCTTGCCTAACTATTGCTCGATCGTCAATATTTGCTTCAGCTATTTGTTTTTTCATTTTACCAACACCCGGGAGCATACCCATTAATCCGCCAATGTCTCCCATATTTTTAATTTGGCCCAATTGCTGTTGCAAATCCTCTAGTGTAAACTGACCCTTAAGCGCTCGCTTTGCTATTTTTTCAGCATTAGCTTGGTCTAACGTTTCCTCAGCCTTTTCAACTAATCCTACAATATCTCCCATACCCAAGATCCGATTAGCAATTCGATCGGCTTGAAAGGCTTCTAACGCATTAAGTTTTTCTCCAACACCCATAAACTTAATTGGACAACCCGTAACAGCTCTCATCGAGAGTGCCGCTCCACCACGCGAGTCTCCATCGACCCTGCTAAGAACTATGCCGGTAATTCCTATTCTCTCTTTAAACTCTCTGGCTACGTTAACTGCATCTTGACCACCCATTGCATCGGCTACCAATAATGTTTCCGCGGGAACAACGATATTACGGATTTCTGCTACTTCTGCCATGAGATCTTGATCAATTGCTAGCCGACCGGCTGTATCAAGGATAACAACATCAAAACCTTCTTTCCGGCCGGTTTCCATGGCTCGTTTTGCTATCCCAACAGGTTGTTCCCCAAAAACCGATTTAAGACAAACAACGTCAGCTTGAAGAGCGAGCTGAGCAAGTTGTTCCTGAGCAGCCGGCCTTGCAACGTCTAAACCCGCGACCATGACTTTCTTTTTTTCCCGATTTTTTAGTCTTAAAGCGAGTTTTCCAGTTGTGGTGGTCTTGCCTGAACCCTGTAATCCAACCATCAATATTGGAACAGGTGCCACCGCAGCCAAATTAATCTCAGCATTTTCAGAACCCAACATCTCTATTAATTGATCATTAACAATTTTTATGACCATTTGTCCCGGCGTCACACTCTTTGTCACGTCTTGACCGATCGCCGCTTGATTAACCTTTTCTATAAATTCTTTCACGATAGGGAGAGCAACGTCAGCCTCTAACAAAGCAACGCGGATTTCTCGCATAGCATCAGAAACATCAGAAGCACTCAAAGCTCCGTGTTTTCTGAGCCTATCGAATATATCACCAAATTTACTTGTTAAACTGTCAAACAATTTATATTCCCCAAAGTGTCACGCAAAAAGCGCCAGTGCGCGAAACTCGCGGACTGGCGGGCAACATCATTTACTACTGCATTTAAAACTTAGCAATAGAGTTGCTACCACTGAATACGTATTAAATTTAGTTGGAAATTAATGACAGTAAACCTATAAGTCAAGGGTTTCTGTATATTATAATTCCATCAAACACTTCCTTGGTGTATCATCGGGAGCATGGGAAACACGCAAACATTTACTAAAATGAGTGGACTTAAACGCATTTCGGTTTTATATCGCAACCTATGACAAATATTCAGTTTTTAAAAATGCATGGTTTGGGTAATGATTTTGTGATTATCGATAATCGCAAACATATGTTAAATTTAAGTACATCTCAGATTAGGGGGCTTTCAAACCGAAAGAGGGGTATTGGCTGCGACCAACTGATCACGATGGAAACCTCAAAAACTAATGCAGATATTAAAATGCGCATTTATAATTCTGACGGAAGTGAAGTTGGCGCTTGTGGTAATGCTGCTAGATGCATTGGTCGTTTGATGATGGATGAAAAGAAAAACACCCAAGTACAAATTGAAGCGATGGATAGAGTATTATTGGCGACCCGATCTAATGAATTAATTAGTGTAAATATGGGGCAAGCCGCTATTGATTGGCGTGAAATACCATTGTCTCAGAAAATGGATACAATATCACTTGATATAAATGAAGGTATTCTAGAAAATCCAGTTGCCGTGAATATTGGAAATCCTCACATGGTATTTTTTGTAAAAAATATTAATGAAATTGACCTCGGATCTATTGGTCCAAAACTGGAACACCATAGTTTCTTTCCGAAAAAGGCAAATATAGAAATTGCTCAAATAATATCATCAGAGAAAATCCGGGTTAGGGTATGGGAGCGCGGTGCTGGCATAACAGAAGCCTGTGGCAGCGGAGCGTGTGCTGTATTGGTAGCTGCTGTGAGAAGGAACTTATCTGATCGGCGAGCCGAAATTGAATTGGATGGCGGAACACTAGAAATTGAATGGCAAAGAGATAATTGTGTTTCAATGACTGGGCCCACAGAGATAAACTTTTCCGGAAGTTGCAGTTTATGAAAAATCAGGAATCAAACCCAGAAGTGGTTACATTTGGCTGCAGGCTAAATACTGTGGAGTCAGAAATAATTAAAAACCAGGCTATCAAAGGAGGGCTCAGTAATGCCACAATCTTTAATACTTGCGGAGTTACTGAGGCTGCCGAAAAACAGGCTATCAAAGAAATTAAGAAATTAAAGAGAGAAAACCCAGAGACACAAATCATTGTGACCGGATGCGCGGTACAGATTAATCCAACAAAATACAAGAATCTTTCTGAAGTTGATATTGTCCTTGGAAATCACGAGAAACTTCAAGTTGATAGTTATAGATCCAAAAGTCCTTCTGACAATTTCCAAATCTCCAATATTATGGAGAGGAAAGAAATGGAAGAAAATTTAATTAGCGGATTTGGTAAACGTACTCGCGCATTTATTCAAATACAGCAAGGATGCAATCATCGCTGTACTTTTTGCATTATACCTTTCGGGAGGGGCAACAGTAGATCACTTCCGATTGAAAATATTGCGAAACAAATCAATATATTATTAGAGCAAGGATATAAAGAAGCTGTCCTAACGGGCGTTGATATATCATCTTACGGCCAAGATTTGTCAGTAAAACATTCGTTAGGTTCGATGGTGAAACAGCTATTGGTTATGCTACCTAATTTAAAACGTTTACGCCTTAGCTCGCTTGATCCTGCGGTGATTGATGATGAACTCCTTGAAATTATCAGCACAGAACCGAGATTGATGCCTCACTTGCACTTTAGTGTTCAAGCTGGAAGCGATTTGATTTTAAAACGCATGAAACGCAGGCATAGCCGAGAAGGTTTAATAAGTCTGTGTAAAAAGATTAAACAGTTACGTCCCGAAATAGTATTTGGGGCAGATATTATTGTGGGCTTTCCAACTGAGACAGAAGAAAATTTCTCGGACACATTGAGGATTGTTGATGAGGCAAACCTGACCTACTTACACGTATTTCCTTTTTCAGCCAGACCAGAAACACCAGCTGCACGGATGCCACAAGTTGAGAAAAAAAATATTAAAAAACGTTCCGAAATACTCCGAATAAAGGGAGATAAAATCAAAACTGAATATTTTAAAAGTCTAATAGGTAAGGAAGTTACAGCGTTAGTAGAAAAGGGAGATCAGGGCTACACAGAATCATTCGCACCTATTAAATTTACTGGACCAGTCAAACGGGGGGAAATTGTATCAGCGAAAATTTCTAATTTCTCCAATAAACGATTATCCGCAGAAATTATAAATAATATCTTATGAAAATAGGTAGTTCTTCATCGGATGATTCGGATTGGCTTTCGCGCTTAACAAATGGCCTCAGTCGATCATCTCAAAAATTAGGGCAGAGTATCAATGACCTATTTACCCAAAAAAAGTTAAACGATGAGACAATTACAGAACTAGAAGACATATTAATCACCTCTGATCTTGGTTTTACAACCGCATCAAACTTAACAAAAAAAATTAGATCCTTAAAGTTTAACCAAGAAATCACAGTAGATGAGGTCAAGGCTACGCTTGCAGCCGAAATATCAAAAACTATAGAACCCTTCACTCAACCTATCAAAATAAATATAGAATTCTCGCCACACGTTATACTTGTTTGTGGTGTTAATGGAGTTGGTAAAACGACTACCATAGGAAAATTAGCTCAAACATATTCTTTTGAGGGAAAAACCGTATGTCTGGCTGCATGTGATACTTTTCGTGCTGCAGCAATTGAACAATTAGAAATATGGGGGGATCGGGCTAATTGTCACGTTTTTTCTTCTGAAACTGGGAAAGACCCAGCAAGCCTTGCCTTTGACGCACTAAAACATTCTCAAGATATAGGCGCAGATATCCTTATTATTGATACTGCGGGAAGACTCCACAATAAAAAAGAGCTGATGGATGAACTTGAAAAAATAATCAGAGTAATTAAAAAGATTAATAGCGATGCGCCTCATGACCGGATATTGGTTTTAGATGCAACAACAGGTCAAAATGCTCATTCGCAAGTCGAAGCTTTTATAGACATAATTGATATTTCTGGTCTTATATTAACAAAATTAGATGGCTCTTCAAAAGGTGGCGTTTTAGTTTCTTTAACCGAAAAATTTGGTTTGCCAGTCCACGCGGTAGGTGTTGGTGAGAGTGTTGAAGACCTCAGACCTTTTGACCCTGATGATTTCTCAAATTCATTGCTGGGAATAAATACTTCTAAATAAGTATCTAGACGCGCACATTTAAATAAAATCCGCGCGGAACATCATCTCGCAATGGTTTATTTACGCTCATTCTCTCGTTTAATTTATCAACCGCACGACGGAATACTGGCTCATCCATTGGCTTAGTAATTTTAGCTTGACGATCTACATCCTTCGAAGCCTCATAACGAGAGAGGGCTTGTTGACGCGTTTGCCCTCCATGTTTCAGGGGTTCAACGGTATTGTTCATTATTTTAATAGTATCAACCATTTGAAATTCTATTTTTCCCTAAAAACTAAAAACTAGGCCTAACACGCATAAATGCTACCAAACATTATAATAGTCTAATAATGTTCTAAAGTAAAAAAGTTAACAAAACCTGATAAATATTTCTAAAAGTAAGGAACAAACTTATTCAACTATTCATTTTTCTGGAATATTAATCACCATTTTAAAATAAACTTGTACTAAAATTAGCATGGGCTAAATTAAAAATTAAAACTTAAATAAAATTCGAAACTGGGCGAATCTTAATTATGGGTGATAAAAACCAAATTGCATCATCGAATGACGGTCAGCCAAATAATGAGACAAATCCACTCTCGACCGACGATGATATGAACAATTCTGAGCAAGTTAATAAGGCGCCTAAATCAAATCCAAAAAACTTAAAGTATAATTCGTATTATTATATTTTTATATTCTCAGCACTTCTATCTCTAGGTTGTATAAGTGGAATATTGTTTTACGCTGATGGACTTCTAAGTAAAACTTTGAGACAGGTTCAAGCATCAAGTTATATCGGAAATTTAGTTTCCAAAATTGAATCTGGAATTGTTGCCCTAAACAGTGATAGCCGCAATTTTATTTTAACAAATGATGCCCGTTATTTTGAAAATTACAAAAGACGGGGTGTGGTAATCATAAGCGACATTAAATTAATTCTAAATGATCCTGAAGCCGAAAAAATTAGAGATACAGCGATCGTTATAAATGAAAGCTTAGAAAAGCACTTTACGCAAATTAAAGGCATATCTGCGATACAGAAGTTACTGAATAGCGGATCGGACACTAGTCTAATATACAATGTTAGAAATAATCAGAAACAATTAGAGAATGAGCTGAAAAATATAGGATCTAAAAGAAATTATAACGAGATTATACTGATTAATTCTAGATTAAAGTCAAATATTATGGCATTGAGTCAGAATCCCATTCTCGGTAGTATGTATTTTGACTCTGAAATCTTTATACTGCTTGAAAAATTAATAGAATCGTCACAATTGACCGAAAAGAAAAAACTGTTAAGAATTAAACAAACTCTAAAAACTTCAATCATACAATTATATCAAACAAACTCTCAACTTATTAAGAAAATAAATGGCTTTGATAAATTAATCGCATTTATGGGTCCCAGTCTTGATAAACTAATAAATTACTCAAATAATAATAGTCTATCAGCCCGACAAAATAGCGAAATTGTTAGTACAAGAATTCGCAAACTATTAATTATTAGTAGTATTGTAGTTATTCTCTTATTTACTTTCGTTGGGCTCATTATGATCTGGAGCATTATAAAACCTATCAAAAAAATATCATCAGTAGCTATTGGTTTAGCTGACGGGGATTATAGCCAGATAATTCCTGATTTGAATCAATCATCTATTGCCTCAAACTTATCGCGTACTCTTATAATATTTAAAGAAAATATGAAGAGAGCTGATCGTTTGCGCAAAGATTTAGAAATCATACAAAAGGATAGAATTCGCATTGAGGGTCCAAAGCATCTGGATAATCACATAAAAGAAAACGAAATTGCTAATAATCTAAATAGTCAAAAGTCCAATAATACCATGGCGATACAGAAATTTGAGGCAGCCTCATCTAATCTAGAATTTGAAATCAACAAAAGTGCAATAACCAAGATGAGCGACCAACTAACATTAACAAGTAAAAATGCTACAGAAGCAGCAGAAGATGCAGAGCGCACAGAACTAATAACAGCAGGGCTTTCAGAAATCATCGTAAAAGTGGAAGAAAGCGAGAACTTAATGACATATATCAGTGATCAAATGAGTCTTTTGACAGTACAAACAGCTCTTATTGACCCTGATAATGACAGTGAAAAAACCGAAGATACTAATACTTTAAATAATTTTGATGAAATCTTAGAGTCCAGAAATAATAAAACAGGACAAACTATAAATGTTCGAACAGCTGCTATCCAAAATAGAATAAAAAAAGTCTCAAAAATTATACAAGGTATTGGAGTAACAGTCTCTAACATAAGCGAAATCGCAAATGAATTTTCAACAAATGCTTCTGAAGAGGCGCTTAAGGCAGCAAATAACCTTTTAAATGACTCTGAAGAATTACGTTCAATGTTAGATGACTTACTAGAAAACGTTGAAAATAAAAAATAAAGTCTTAAATAATAAATTTAATTAGTCACAATAACTCAAACTTAATCGTTCAAAAGTGGAATCACACCTGGCAATTTCTTTCCCTCTAGCCATTCTAAGAACGCGCCTCCTGCTGAGGAAATATATGAGAAAGAATCCGAAACCTGCGCATTTTTTAGTGCAGCCATTGTATCACCGCCTCCAGCGATTGTCGCAAGCTGGCGCTTTGTCGTTAGATTGGCAGCAGCCTGCGCAACACAATTGGTAGCATTATCAAATGGCTTAAATTCAAACGCACCCAATGGACCATTCCACAATAAAGTCTTACTATTGTTTAGTAACGTTATAATAGATGAAACAGTATCTGGCCCAATATCCAATATCATCAAATCAGATGGGACGGAGTCTTTCTTAGCTAATATTGTTTTAGGATTATCTTCTAATTTTTCTGCTAATATTACATCCGACGGTAGATGAATTTCACAGTCTAGGAGTTTTGCATTTTCAATAACATCGAGAGCAACATTAGCCATATTCTCTTCACATATTGATCGGCCTACAGGATTCCCTAATGCATATAAAAAGGTATTTGCCATTGCTCCACCCACAATTAGATGATCGACTTTTTTAAGTAGGTTCTCCAACACACCTAATTTAGTTGATATTTTATTTCCGCCCACAACTGCCACCACTGGATGTATAGGATTACCAAGGGCTAAATCTAAAGCCTGTAGTTCAGTCTCCATAAGACGTCCTGCAGCTGAGGGCAGCAGATGGGTTATGCCCTCTGTAGATGCATGCGCTCGATGAGAACACGAAAAAGCATCATTAATATAAACATCGGCTAATCCGCTTAAAAATTTAGAAAAATCCTGATCATTATTTTCCTCTCCCGGGTTGAACCTAAGATTCTCAAGTAATATAATCTCTCCCGGGCCAGGTTCTTTATTCCCATCTGGTGAGAAAGTTATGTTACGGTTTGGCATAAGTATTTTTAAAAGTGGTATTAATTGCTCGAGCGAGTAATCCGGAACAACTTTCCCGCTAGGACGACCCAAATGACTAGCCAAAATCACTCCCGCACCTTTTTCTAAAATTTCTTTAATAGTTGGAATGATCCTCTCAGCACGAGTTTGATCAGTAATTTTTCTTTTATTCATCGGCACATTCAGATCAACTCTAACAAGTGCGCGTCTGCCATTGAGATCGAAGTCATCAAGTGTCTTAAAGTTAACCATAAGGAGATCCTTTTTAGAGAACCAAAACCGTGATAAGAGTAAAAATAGTTAAATCGAGGTTTGAATAAAAAACTACGTATTCAAAAAATTTAAATATTCTACACTAATAGTATTATATGCAATCAAGCTGCGTTCAAATTCCTTAGAACATAATGTAGAATACCACCATGGCGATAATATTCTACCTCGTCTGCAGTATCTATCCGGCACAATAGCTGTATTGCCTCACTAGATCCGTCTTTTCGCGTGATCGTACAATTTACATCCATAAGTGGCTTAATTCCATTTTTAAGGCCAGTAATATTATATTTTTCCGTACCATCAAGTTTTAATGTAACCCGATTCTGCCCTTCTTTGAACTGAAGAGGTAAAACACCCATTCCCACAAGGTTAGACCGATGTATACGCTCAAAACTCTCGACAATTACTGCTTTTGCGCCCAAAAGAGTAGTACCTTTAGCTGCCCAGTCTCTCGATGATCCATTTCCATAGAGCTTACCTCCAATTATGACTAAAGGAACCCCTTCAGATGAATACTGCATTGCTGCATCATAAATAGACATTTCCTTTCCTGAGGGAAAATGCTTGGTTACCCCTCCCTCAGTTCCGGGAACCATCTCATTTTTAATACGAATATTTGCAAATGTACCCCGCATCATAACTTCATGATTACCTCGTCTAGAACCATACGAATTGAAGTCTTGAGTGCGTATCTGCCGATCCGTTAAATACGAACCAGCCGGGCTATTTTCTTTTATAGCACCCGCCGGAGATATATGGTCAGTCGTAATGGAGTCTCCCAATACCGCTAATGCTCGGGCGTCAACAATATCATTAAAATCTCCAGGTTCAAGTGTCATACCCTCAAAAAAACTTGGGTATTTGACGTAAGTGGAGGCGGATTGCCAATCGTAAGTTTCACTACCCTCTGTCTGGATACCTTGCCATTGCTCTGGGCCTTTCCAAACATCATCCCCGTAACGGTTTGAAAACATTTCAGGTGTCATATGATTGAGTACTGCTTCACTGACCTCTTTATTAGAAGGCCATATGTCCTTTAGAAATACTGGCTGTCCATCCTTATCATGGCCAAGTGGATCATTGTACAAATCAGCTTTCATAGAACCTGCTAAAGCGTATGCAACAACTAACGGAGGGGAGGCCAGATAATTTGTTTTAATTTGAGCGTGAATGCGGCCTTCAAAATTTCTATTGCCCGATAGAACTGAACAAACAGTCAAATCGCCAGACGTAATTGCCTCATCAACTGGGGTTGGCAATGGACCCGAGTTTCCAATACAGGTAGTACATCCGTATCCGACAACATTGAAACCCAGACCATCAAGCTCACTCTGCAAACCAGCATTTTCAAGATAATCTGAAACTACCTTACTTCCAGGGGCCAATGAAGTTTTAACCCAAGGCTTCGGTTTTAGGCCAGCAACATTGGCATTGCGGGCAAGCAAACCGGCCGCCATCAATACTGAGGGATTTGAAGTATTGGTGCAGGACGTTATTGAGGCAATTACGACATCCCCATCCTTTACTTTAAAATCAGCACCCTCTGGTGATTGAGGGCCATTTCCCCTCCCAAGATCATCTAGCGTTTGTTCAAATGCTAATGAGGCGTCTTTCAGAGCAATGCGATCTTGAGGTCGCTTGGGTCCAGAAATTGATGATTCCACCGTTGAAATATCAAGTTCCAGAGTATCTGTAAAAATTGGATCTTCCGAATTAGCATCTCTCCACATTCCTTGCGCCTTTGCATATTCTTCAACCAAAGCAACCCGATCAGGGTCTCGGGAAGTAAAAGATAAGAATCTTATAGTTTCTCGATCAATTGGAAAAATCCCACAAGTAGCACCATACTCTGGCGCCATATTGGCAATCGTCGCCCTATCAGGCAAACTCAATCCATCGAGAGCGCTACCAAAAAATTCAACAAACTTACCCACAACTCCCTTCTCACGGAGCATTTGAACAACACGTAAAACTAGATCTGTCGCAGTCGCACCTTCTTTCATCGCTCCTGTCAATTTAAATCCGATAACTTCCGGAACAAGCATTGAGACAGGTTGACCAAGCATAGCAGCTTCCGCCTCAATTCCCCCTACACCCCAACCAAGGACGGCTAGACCATTCACCATTGTCGTATGACTATCAGTTCCCACCAAAGTGTCAGGATAAGCAATCGTTTTTCCGTCAACTTCGTCTGTCCAAACCGTTTGTGATAAAAACTCAAGATTAACTTGATGGCATATACCAGTACCCGGAGGTACTACTCGGAAATTATCGAATGCCTTTGAGCCCCAGCGCAAGAACTCGTATCGTTCTTCATTTCTCTCAAATTCTTTCTCGACGTTTGCATTAAAAGCATTACTTGAACCAAAATTATCAATCATAACAGAATGATCTATAACGAGGTCAACCGGACTTAATGGGTTAATTTTCTGGGGATCCCCACCTAAATCTTTCATTGCCTGGCGCATAGCAGCCAAATCTACAACCGCTGGAACACCAGTAAAATCTTGCATCAAAACCCTTGCAGGACGAAAGGCTATCTCACTTTTTGAACTTCGATTTTCAAGCCATGCCCCCAATGCTTTTACATCGTCGACAGTCACAGAAATGCCATCTTCAAACCGCAGTAGGTTTTCCAAAAGAACCTTTAACGAGAAAGGTAAACGTGAAATATCGCCTAAACCACCGTCAGAGGCTGCTTTTAGGCTGTAATAATCATAATTTTTGGAACCAACGTTAAGAGACCGACGAGTTTTTAAAGTATCCTGGCCAATTTTGGACATGTGCGACTCCTGAATTAAAGTTTAGCTTATGAAAAATATTGGGTCAGAAACTGAATTACACCAAGAGTTCCTATAATTCCAGCATTTTTAAATAAAAAATTAATTTTGGGAACTAATTATAAATTGGTGCAATTATAACTTATGAGAAAACATTGTAACACTAATTAACCTGATATAAGTATTATACATGGACGTATTTTCTGGTGAGAGTTTAACCTGTATTAGGGGTGATAGAGTTGTATTCACCAACCTCAATTTTTCCATTGAGGAGGGAGAAGTGCTTAATTTGCAAGGCCCAAATGGCAGTGGCAAATCAACTTTACTTCGACTTATGGCCGGGTTAATCAGCCCGCTTGAGGGCAAATTGATTTGGAATGGCAGTGAAGTACAAATTCAGGAGAGAGATTTTTGTATCTATTTTCACTACGTGGGCCACCAGGATGCCATTAAAAATGCGTTAACAGTTGAAGAGAACTTAAGGTTTTGGTCTGATTTAAGGTCACTTGGTCAAAATGAGTCTATGATTAAGAGAGCATTAGACACTTTTTCACTTACAGATCTCTCAAGTTTGCCTGCCCGATTTCTCTCAGCTGGTCAGCGTAAGCGCCTTAATTTAACACGATTATGCACAACAACAGCCCGTCTTTGGATTTTAGATGAACCTGCTAACTCTTTGGACAAAGAGTCATCAGAAATTCTTAATGATCTTATTAAGGTTCATCAAAAAGATGGAGGCATTTTGGCCATAGCAACGCACGATATTGTGATGCCAGGAAATAAAATTTTAAATATAACCGATTTTAGTGATACCAAAAATTTCAAAGATCTTAACGATGAATGACTTATTAAAATTTTTATTTTATATAGTAAGACGAGAACTCCGCATGGCCTTTCGCAATGGCACTGACTCATGGGTTGTAGTGATGTTTTTCATGATTGTGGTGATACTTTTCCCGCTTGGTGTGGGACCAGAACCAGATATACTTAACAAAATCAGTTCAGGAGTAATATGGGTAGCAGCTTTGTTATCAGCGATGCTCTCAATGGATCGTTTATTTCATGTTGATTATGATGATGGGAGCCTAGAACTCCTCGTACTCCATCCTCAGCCCCTCGAATTTATTGTTCTCGCCAAGGTATTAGCACACTGGTTAACCACGGGATTACCACTTATTATTGTATCCCCTTTATTGGCAATATTTTTAAATATGGACATCTCTAGTTATTTTGTTCTTATTATCACGTTGTTTTTGGGAACTCCAACATTGAGCCTCATTGGCTCAATCGGTGCGGCGCTTATATTGGGTGCACGTCGAAGTGGAGCATTATTATCTTTGATAATATTACCCTTATTTATACCAGTTCTAATATTTGGAGTAAGTGCTGTTGAAGCATCCATTTTGGGTGTTTCTAGCAAACCGCAATTATTGATATTAGGTGGATTATTTTTGTTGAGTTCCGCTTTATGCCCTATAGCAAGTGCTGCTTCACTGCGGCAAGCGATAGAATAATCATGGATTTCATTAGCGTAAGATTAAATAAATGATAATGATCGTCCATAAGATCCAATTTCTGCTATTTGCGTATTCATAATTTTAGGTTATATCGGTATTACTATCTTACTTTAAAGGCTGATTTAATTAAATGATCAACTATTTTGCAAACCCAACCCGTTTTTTAAAAATTGCAAAAGGCCTGCAACCTATCGTTGCTTTGATCGCGGTAGGTTCAATTTTAACTGGTTTGTATTATTCGCTTATTCAATCTCCGCCGGACTATCAACAAAGTGAAACAGTTCGCATGATGTATGTTCACGTTCCAGCTGCGTGGATGGCAATGTTCTGTTACGTAGCACTCGCTGGCTTTAGCTCAGTTTTGTTAATTTGGCGACATATTGTGGCAGATATACTGGCCAAATCAACTGCACCGATAGGAGCATGTTTTACATTTCTCGCTTTGGCAACAGGATCCTTATGGGGAAAACCAATGTGGGGAACTTGGTGGGTTTGGGACGCCCGTCTAACATCAGTTTTAATTCTATTTTTATTATATCTTGGATACATGGTGTTATATAACGCGTTTGATGATCGTAGCAGAGGGGCCCGAGCAGCAGCAATTTTATCAATTGTGGGTGTCATAAATGTACCAATCATCAAATTTAGTGTGGACTGGTGGAACACACTCCATCAACCGGCCAGCGTTATTAAAATGGATGGGCCTGCTATACACTCGAGTATGCTTACTCCATTGATACTAATGGCAGTCGGATACACGTCACTTTTTATCTGGATTTTGCTCATTCGCGCCCGTGCTGAGCTAAATCTTCAAAAAGTTCATGCGCTTAAAATTCGTTTAGCAAAAGTATAGGTTATGTTAGAGAGTATATACAATTATTTTATTATGGACGGATATGGTATTTTTATCTGGGTCGCATTTGGTTTATCGTTTGTTATTCTTGCGGGTTTATTCGTACAAAGCATACGATTATTTCGATCATCTGAAAAAGCTTTAGAGGATTTACAAATACAGGTTCGTCAAGATGAAAAATAGACAAAAGCGTTTTTCTTTTATTGGCTTAGGATTTCTTTTAATCGCAGGTGCCGCTGCACTTGTACTATCAGCTTTCGAAGATAATATAGTATTTTTTCATAGCCCGACGGAGATAGTTAATAAGTTTAGAGCACAAAAACTTAAACCAGCTCAACGTCTACGAGTGGGTGGGTTGGTAGAAAAAGGTAGCGTTACAAAAGTTAGTGACGGAGCCACAAATCGATTCAAAGTAACAGACCTTAATAACTCTATAATCGTAGAATTTCGTGGCATTCTTCCAGATCTATTCAGGGAGGGGCAAGGCATTGTAGCGGAAGGTTTTTATCAAAATAATATTTTTAATGCAACAGACGTTTTAGCCAAACATGATGAAACATATATGCCCCCTGAAGTAGCAGAAGCACTTAAAAAATCAGGTCAATGGAAACCCCAATGAAAAAAAATAACAAAACAAAAATATTAAATATTATTTTAAGCAAGACGCAATTTAGGGTGGGTTAATTATATGATCATTGAAAGCGGCCATTTCGTTCTAATTCTCTCCCTTCTGATGGCATTTCTTCAGTCAACGGTGCCGATGATAGGAGTGCACCTACGCAATAATCAGTTAATGGCTATTGCTGCACCCGCGGCAATAATCCAATTTGTTCTAATTTTAGGTTCATTTCTCGCTTTAACGTACGCATACGTTGTATCTGATTTTTCTGTAATCAACGTTACTTCCAATTCTCATACAGCTAAACCCCTCTTATATAAAGTGAGCGGAGTTTGGGGTAATCACGAAGGGTCCATGCTACTTTGGGCTCTTATACTCTCAGGCTATGGAGCAGCAATTGCATTATTTGGTGGCAACTTAACTCCCACTTTAAAAGTTAGAGTCCTTGGGGTGCAAGCTATGCTTGGTGTTGGTATTCTCGCTTTTATTTTGTTCACCTCCAACCCCTTTTTAAGGGTTTTTCCAGCACCAGAAAATGGTAGTGGTTTAAACCCACTACTACAAGATCCTGGGCTAGCATTTCATCCCCCCTTACTCTATCTAGGTTATGTTGGTCTCTCTCTAACATTCTCGTTTGCAGTAGCTGCGCTCATCGAAGGAAGAGTAGATGCAGCTTGGGCACGTTGGGTAAGACCTTGGACTTTAGCCGCGTGGGGGTTTCTCACCGGAGGCATTGTTCTCGGCTCGTGGTGGGCCTACTACGAATTAGGCTGGGGAGGATGGTGGTTTTGGGACCCCGTAGAAAATGCCTCGTTCATGCCATGGCTTGCAGCAACTGCGTTATTACACTCTTCCATTGTATCAGAGAAACGGGATAGCTTAAAATCTTGGACGATATTCCTAGCCATTGTTGCCTTCGGTTTAAGTTTGTTAGGAACTTTTCTGGTGAGATCAGGGGTCATTACTTCTGTACATGCATTCGCATCTGACCCAACTCGTGGAGTGTTTATATTACTGTTACTGGTAGTAACGATTGGGGGAGCCTTTTTATTGTTCGCTTGGCGCGGGCCCAGTTTAAAAACAGATGGTATTTTTCATCCTGTCTCTCGGGAGGGGGGATTGATTCTAAATAATTTTATTCTTACCATCGCGGCCGCGTCAATTCTCCTTGGAACGTTGTATCCGTTATTTGTAGATGTTCTGGAATTAGGCAAAGTTTCTGTCGGCGCACCATATTTTGAGAGCGTTTTTGTACCAATGATGATACCCATGATTGTCGTTATGGGCATTGCTCCTTTTTTGAGATGGAAACGTGGCGATTTTAATAAAACTACAAATAAATTAAAGGTCGTGGGGGTAATTTCGCTGATCGGTGGTTGTTTTGTTTGGCTCATAGTTGATCGCTCTAGTGCTCTATCATCTTTAGGTATAGCATTATCAATTTGGTTGTTTTCAGCGACGTTCGTTGAATTAACCTCCCGTATTAAACTTTTTCAGGTACCCTTAAAAGATAGTATGCGAAGTATTATACGCCAACCACGGGCAAGTTGGGGGATGACCTTTGCCCATATGGGATTGGCAATAGCGGTAGCTGGTATCACTGCATCGAGCACCTGGAAAGTTGAGAGCATCCAAGTTATGAAGTTTGGTGACCAAGTTAAAGTCGCTGGTTATACGTATACCCTAAAAGAAGTCAGAAAGGTACAAGGCCCTAATTACATAGCAACACGCGGGATTTTTAGTGTTAAAAAAGGCGATAACTTTAACGTAACGCTTAAACCAGAAAAACGAGAATATCAAACTCGTACCATGGTTACGACTGAAGCCGCAATCTACTCGACATTCTTTGGCGACTTATATGCCGTTGTTGGTGATCGAGATGAAAATTCTGGCGGGTATATCACAAGAATCTACTTTAACCCCCTTGTGCCCTGGATGTGGGCTGGCGCTATCCTCATGGTTCTTGGGGCTGCAATTAGTCTGACTGATCGTCGTCATCGCGTTGGAGCTCCAGCGCGCAATGCAAATATTGGCACTAGTCAGGTCATTGTTAAATGATGAAGCGCCTAGCTTATTTTCTCCCTCTTGTTTTATTAGCAATTCTTGCCGCATATTTTTCTGCTGGTCTGGGCAGAGATCCTCAAACACTTGACTCAGTTTTAATTAACAAAAAAGTACCAGAATTCTCCCTACCTCCAATAAGAGGTTTTAATGCGGGTCTATCAAATAACGATTTCTTGAATAAAGTGGTTCTTGTTAATATTTTTGGTTCTTGGTGTGTTTCCTGTCGGATTGAACACCCGTTTCTTATGGAATTAAAGAAGAAGGGTGTAATTCCAATTTACGGGATTAATTGGCGAGAGCAGAACCAAGACGATGGGCCCCGATGGTTAAAAAAATTTGGTAATCCATATAGTTTAATTGGCGATGATCCAAAAAGTAGGGGGGCAATCGCATTTGGTGTCACCGGTGCTCCCGAAACATTCTTGGTTGATCAAAGAGGTATTGTGAGGCTGAAACATATGGGTCCAATAACCCAGCAAAATTGGAATGATACACTAAAACCGGCAATAGATAAGTTGAAAAATAGATGAAATTCCTGATTTTAACAATTACCCTATTATTGAGTTCAAATTTTGTGCATGCTGTCGATCCCGGTGAAATTCTGAAAGATAGCAGTTTAGAAATTCGCGCTCGAGCAATTAGTAAAGATCTTCGTTGCGTTGTTTGTCAGAACCAATCCATTGATGACTCGGATGCTGAACTAGCCCGAGATCTTAGAATACTTGTTAGAGACCGCATTCTAGAGGGAGATAGTGATCAAGCTGTCATAGATTATGTTGTTTCAAGGTATGGTGATTTTGTATTACTTAACCCACCGGTGAAAGGTGTAACTTTTGTTCTTTGGTTTGGTCCAATAGTGATTACATTAATCGGATTTATTTGTTTAATATTATTTTTTCGTCGTCAAAAGCCACTTATTCAAGATTTGAAGAAGAATAATGCTGAGGTAAAAAAATGACGCTCTTAGTTACTTTTGGAAGCATACTTTTAATTGTCCTGGCACTGCTGACTTTGTCAATATTACGGTCGAAGAAGGCCTTGCTAAGCAAGCATAACTCAGTCGTCTATCAAGACCAAATTGATGAAATTAAGAGAGATGTCGATCGTGGCCTGCTAAGTAAGGATGAGGCAACGCTGCTCGGAATTGAAATACAAAAACGTCTAGAAAAAGCGCCAGCCGAGGACCTTGACCAAGCCCACCGTGATACGCCAATCACAAAGGCTACCATATTAACATGTATTTTGTTAATTACTATTATTCCAGTAACAACTATTGCTACATATAATTATCTTGGATCTCCAACAAAACCTGACCTACCTTTTGCCTCAAGAAAGGTACCCACTCCTGTTAATACAGCAGATATTGAGATGAATAAGTTAGTCAACGCTCTAAAGAAACGTATGAACGCAAATCCTGAAAAAATTGATGGTTGGTTGCTGCTTGGACGAACGCTCTCAACCTTGAAACGTTTTGATGAAGCTTCTAATGCATTTAAACGCGCCTTTTTAATTGACTCATCAAAGGCGCAAATCGCAACATCAATAGCAGAAACATTATTTATGGCGCGAAGTGGGCTTTTTAAAGACGAAAGCCGTAAATACCTCAAAATAGCACTAAAATTAAACCCACGAGAATATAAAGCTCTTTATTATATGGGTCTTGATCTTGCTCGGCAAAATAATTACCGTGAGGCAGTCCAGACTTGGGTAAATTTAATCGCAATTTCACCGAAGGAAGCACCATGGCTATCTAACGTACGACGACAATTAGCTGAAGTCGCGTCAACCGGTAATCTAACTATTTCTCAATTTATTCCACAATTAAATTCCACTGAGAGAAAAGCTACGCTGCCTCCGAGAGGGCCGACCCAAAATGATATTAAGGCGGCACAGGAAATGTCCAATGAAGATAGACAGGCCTTTATTCGCTCAATGGTGGAGAGGCTCGCAGATCGTTTAAAAGAAAAACCAAACGATTTAAACGGTTGGAGAAGACTAGCTCGAGCATACCGGGTTCTAGGAGAGACAAAGAAGGCCGAACAGGCAGAAATACGTATAAAAAAATTAAAAAATTAAACTCTAAAAATTATATGATATTAATCAAACATTGTATTCGGAAGAAAAGTAGCTATTTCTGGAAAAGCGACTAAAATTATTAAACAAACTCCCATCGCGATCCAGAAAGGCCAGATTCCTCTAAAAATCGTCCCCATCGATACATCTTGTGCAACGCTTTTTACAACAAATACATTGAGTCCAACAGGTGGGCTTATTAAACCCATCTCTAAAACAATAACTACTACGATCCCAAACCAAATAGGGCTCATTCCTAATTGGGTGATAACCTCGAAGGCTACGGGAAGCGTTAAGACAAGCATTGCCAGTCCTTCAAGGAATGTTCCCAAAAATATATAAGTTACTAAAATTAAGATTACTATACCCGTTTTCCCCACATCAAGATTAACTAAAAATGTTACCAGATCAGCTGGTATATGGGTTAGTGCCATGAAAGGAATAAATACATGCGCACCAATAAGGATCATAAAAACAGTAGCCGTTGTTTGAAGGGTCTGAAGAATGACAAATGTCATTTTATCTCGATCTAGAGATTTGCGAGATAATGCAACTAGGAATGCCAAAACAGCTCCGACACCGGCAGCTTCTACAGGTGTGAAAATACCTATATAAATTCCACCAATAGTGGCAACGACTATTGCTACCATCGCAAAAGCTTTACGCAACGATCGTATTCTTTCCTTAAAACTACTTATTGGCCCCGCTGGCCCAATTTCTGGTTTTAATCGCGTTACGATTGCAATAGCTAGTAAAAACATACAGGTTAATAAAATGCCCGGAATAATTCCAGCCATAAAAAGTCGACCTATAGATTGTTCTGTAAGTATCGCGTATATTATTAGGCCCGTTGAAGGTGGAATTAATATTCCAAGAGTACCGCCTGCGGCAACAGCACCAGTCGCCAAACCATCATCATACTTAAAACGCTTCATCTCAGGGAGAGCAACACGACCCATTGTTATGGCCGAAGCAATTGAAGAGCCACTCAAAGCTGCAAAGCCAGCGCAACCAGCGATCGTAGCACTGGCTAACCCGCCTCTCCAATGACCTACCCAGCAATACGCGGCATTAAAAAGATCGCGGCTCATTCCAGATACACCCGCCAAATTACCCATTAAAACAAACAATGGAATTACCGTAAGAGTTAAGGTCACGGATATTTCAAATGTTTCTGTGCCTAGAACACTCAACGCTGCCGCGTAACCATTAATGGCCGCTGTTCCAAAAAATCCAACTGCCAACATAGCCATAGCAACGGGAACCCTAAAAATTAACATGGCAAATAAAGCAAAAAGACCAATAAAACCAATAGCCGTAACTGACAATTACTTCTCCTTTTTATTGGGCATCTAACCCGTCATTCAATTATTCTAAATTATATCCACGCAATAGTGCTATTAATTCAAATAGTAAAACGATCGCGTAAAGTGCCATTCCGAAGGCTAAAATCCAAAAAAATGGTTGCAATGTTATTTCTAATGACCGTGTGGTTTCGCCGTATTCGGCTGCGTTAATTCCACTTCCTATGAGCACCCAAATTAGAATACACATCATTAAGGTGCCGAGTAGTTTAACAAATATATCAGTCCATCGGGTGAATCTTGGTCCCGTTACGAGACTTAATATTTCTACAATTACTTGTCCACCTTTTCGGCCGCTGTAAGCAACGCTAAAGGCTACTGTCGCCATAAGAAATATTTGATTAAAATCATCTGTACCAAATATGGGTGAATTAAATACATAGCGAAAGATCACGGCCGTAACGATAAGCACAGCAAGGCCAATAAGCGCTATCCCACCAGCGTATAAAGTAATAGGATGAATACAACGATCTATAAAGACGAGCGTTGCATCCACCCTGTTCTTCTTATCCTTCATTAAATTGTCTAAACTTTACTGAGTAACGGCTTTATAAATTGCCCGAGCAGGTATACCTGCCTTTTCTTTTTTTGCTATAAACTGTTCAACAGACTGCGCAGTAGCATTATTAAATTCTGCTGCAGCCGACTGAGATAATTGAATAAACTTTACGCCTTTCTGCTCATTCTTTGCTGTCGCAAGCTGTTTAGCATCAATATTGCCCCAATAATTTGCAGCGAACATACTTAAGCCCCTTCCACTATGTTTATTTATAGCTTTCTTATGCGAGGAAGAGAGGCCTTCGTAGGCTTGCTTATTCATAAAAATATATAACATTGTTGTGGGGCCATTCATTCCAGCGGTAACGTATTCGCCAGGCTCAGCTAGACGCCAAGGTCTATACAATGCTCCCGGAGAAATATAAACACCATCTAAAACGCCTGTTTGAAGGGAGTTATAAGCTTTCGTAACAGGCATATAAACAGCCGCAGCTCCCCATGCCCTTAACTGAGGAATATTGCTTGGTGATGGAGCTCTAATTTTTAAACCTTTAATATCTCCAATTTTTGAAACCGGATTTTTACGAGTAATGAGTATTGCTGGCCAATTTGCAAAAATACCCAATACTTTTACTTTTGCATACTCTGATTTAAGGTGTTTATCATATATACTCCAAGCTTTCTTTGTAACCTCTTGTGATGAATTGCCCACACCTGGTTGTGCGACAGTCATAGTTCGAGGGAATAGTTTTGGAGTATACCCATGCACACCAAAAGTTATTTCCGCTACATTTTCAATGACACGCTTGTACTGTGCTTTTGGCCCTTTTCCCAACTGACCGCTAGGGTATAATTTGAGTTTTAATGATCCACCAGTCTCAGATGCAATATTTTTTGCTAAATGCGGCAATATTCCCTTATTAACTGGATGTTTTGCTGACATAAAAGTCGCCATTTTTAATTCTTTAGCTTCGGCTTGCCTCAGATCACCTTGCGTAAAGAAAAATGTTGTTAAAAAAATAACAGCTGTAAATATAAATGACTTTTTGTAAAAAAGCATAGTGTAATATCCCCCCAGAATATTTATTTTATAATATTTTTCATAATTCATATCTGATAAAATTGAATTTTTAAAATTCAAACAGAAATATAAATTATGGACTTTTCTCCCAGTAGAGAGAGTATATCATTAGTTGCTAATACTAAAACAAATAATTTTATATTTCACACAACGAAATACTAAGTTAAAATTTTTATATTTAATTTATGATCTATCATTAAAATTTTACCGTTTAGATTTGTTTCGATTATATGGATCAATACTTTATGAGATCAATCTTAGATGCCAAAATAAAATCATTCTCATGCAAACCATCAATTTCATGAGTATAAATATAAATTCTAGCATAACCCCATCCAAATTCGATATCAGGGTGATGTCCCTCTTCTTCTGCGATTGCTGCAACACGGTCAATGAATTTCAGGGAATGTTTAAAATCTTCAAATTTAAATTCACGCTTTAATTTAGAGCTTTGTTCCGTCAAATCCCATTTTGGTATTTGCTTCTTATATTCATTCGCTTCATCTAATGGTAAAGGGATTATGCCACCTTGACATGAAACACACGACTTATTGTTAAGATCTCCGACCATGAATTAACTCCATAAGATTAAACATAAGGAAATGATAATAGCTCCGAACTAAAATACCAATTATATAATATAGACAACCTTTTAGTAAATATGAGATTTGACACCATGATTTGATCATTTAAGCTAAAGATAAATTTAATCTAAACATACAAAAAAGGGCAGGCGTACTGAGGCCTGGGGAAAATATATGACTGAAGCGTTTATATGCGATGCAATAAGAACTCCGATTGGCCGTTATGGTGGAAGTCTATCGACAATCCGAACAGATGACTTAGCCGCCTTACCAATTTCTGCTTTGATGGAACGAAATTCATCAGTTGATTGGGGGAAAGTCGACGACGTTATTTATGGTTGTGTTAATCAATCAGGTGAAGACAACCGAAATATTGCAAGGATGGCATTGCTACTAGCAGGACTTCCGGAGGCAGTTCCAGGCGTTTCTGTAAATAGATTGTGTGCATCTGGAATGCATGCAGTTGGCAGTGCAGCGCGTGGCATTAAATCTGGAGATGCTGATTTATTTATAGCGGGAGGTGTTGAAGGCATGTCAAGATCACCATTTGTTATGGCAAAAGCAACTTCCGCCTTTTCTAGAAATGCCGAAATTTATGATACGACAATGGGGTGGAGGTTTGTTAACCCCAAAATGAAGCAGTTGTATGGTATTGATGAAATGGGCACGACAGCGGAGAATGTAGCAAACGATTTTAATATATCTCGAGAAGACCAGGATCAAATGGCGCTACGAAGTCAAATAAAGGCTGAAAAGGCCCAATCCAATGGTGATCTCGCAAACGAAATCCTCCCTGTTAATATTCCTCAGCGTAAAGGGGAAGACATTATTTTTGATATGGATGAACATTTAAGGCCGGGTTCTACAATAGAAGGCTTACAAAAGCTGCGTCCAGCATTCCAGGAAGGCGGCTCAGTTACCGCAGGTAATTCATCAGGCATTAACGATGGCTCCTGCGCATTAATAATTGCGTCTGAAGACACAGCAAAAGCAAATGGACTTACACCAAAAGCGAGAATTCTTGGACTCGCTGCGGGAGGCGTTCCACCCCGGGTTATGGGCATTGGCCCAGTTCCGTCTACTCAGAAACTAATGGCTCGACTTGGCTTAAAAATGAATGATTTAGATATTATAGAATTAAATGAAGCATTTGCAGCTCAGGGGCTTGCGGTGCTTCGGGAACTTGGTGTCGATGATGATGACCCTAGAGTAAATCCTCAAGGGGGGGCCATCGCACTTGGTCATCCTTTAGGTGCGAGCGGTGCGCGTCTTGTTACCACAGCAATGTACCAACTTCAACGTACTAAAAAGAAAACAGCACTCTGCACAATGTGTGTCGGAGTTGGTCAAGGCTCCTCTATTATTATTGAGAGGGTATAAAGTTTAGTTATAAAAATAGGGGTCCCAGTTGATCATCACATTAGTGATAAATACCACAATAATTTAAACAATTAATGTAGGTTTATTTTTCAGTAAAATCATATCCTTGACCTAAAAAGAATTTTATCACAAATTAATTTTAAGCTGATTCGAAAGACACTAATTATAAATATTAAAAAAATTTAAATAGGGATCAAATTTAATATGACTAAATCGTTTGCTATTGTAGGCTCGGGACCTTCAGGAATGTATGCGGCTGACGCTCTGCTAAAAAAGTTTCCATCATGCAGAATCTGTGTATTTGATAAAATACCAATGCCCTTTGGGCTTATTCGATATGGTGTAGCCCCTGATCATTTTAAAACAAAAAATACGTCTCGTCAGTTTTTAAGAACACTAGAACTGGAACAGGTTCACTATTTAGGTAACGTAGAAGTGGGGCGTGATATATCTACGGACGAACTTAAAGAGAATTTTGATGCTGTTGTCTATGCAATTGGTGCATATAATGATCGTCAACTAGGTATCAAAGGGGAAAATCTTAGAGGAGTTTATGGCGCTTGTGCCTTTGTTGGTTGGTATAATGCCCACCCTGATTTCTGCGATCTTAATCCAATGTTAGATGGTGAAACCGTTGCAGTAATTGGAATCGGAAACGTCGCTTTAGACGTGTGCCGCGTTTTAACCAAAACAAGAACCGAAATGGAAGGGTCCGATATCTCCACTCCAGCATTGGATAGAATCCAGTCCATGCCAATAAGGGAAGTTCATATGTTTGGCCGTAGGGGACCAATTGAGGCTGGCTTCACACCAAAAGAATTAGGGGAAGTTCGTGACCTCGAGAGATGCGCAGCAATTGTTGATTCTAAACAGCTTCCACAAAAAATTGAGGGTAATTTTGATACCAGGGAGAAGGGTATTAAAGAAAAGAATTTAAAAATTCTTAATGAATTGGCTGAACAGAGTAAACCTCAAAAATCCATTAAAATGAATTTTCAATTTTATGCCTCTCCCACAGAGATACTTGGTAAGGAGCGGGTTGAAGGCATTCGTTTAGAGAGAACAAAAGTAATTGATGGAAAGGCTAGATCAACAGGGGAAGTGTTTGATGTGCCATGTTGTTCAGTAATAACAGCTATCGGTTATCAAGCAGACCCGCCTGAGGGCCTCAAATTAAATGGTGCAATATTAGAAAATACAAATGGTTGTATTAACGATAATGTCTATGTAGTGGGTTGGGCAAAACGTGGTTCAAGTGGAACAATCCCCACTAATGGACCTGACTCTCGAGCGGTAATTGAATTATTATCTGAAACTCTTGAAAATGATAATAATAAAATTAAAGGTGGATATGACTCGATATCCAAACTGCTTGAGGCTCGTAACGTTCGAACTGTTTCGATAAACGACATGAAAAAAATACAAGCCGCTGAAATTGATAATGCGAGAAAGAACCATCCGTGGGAAAAATTTACAAAAATAGAGTCAATGTTAGAGGTTCTAAATTAAACAAAGGATGGGATTTCTTATTCTCTTTAAGCCATAGAGATCCAGCTTTAACAAATTTATTTTAAATAAAAATTAAGCTGCCGGATACTTTTTAAAAATATACATGCAATTACTTACAGTGACCTTCGCAAGATGAGAGTTACCCAATCTCCAATTATAATTTCTTTGATAAAATAGAATCCTTGCCTTAAATGAGCATTCATAACCCAGTTTTTATCTTTAATAAGAAATCCAGATAGAATAATAATCCCACCGGGTCTAAGAACAATACCTAAGTCTCTTGAAAGTTTTACCAAAGGACGTGCTAAAATATTACTTGCAACAATATCATATTCGTAACTCTTTATTCTTCGATGATTATACCCCTTTGAGGAAATGGCAAATATATTGGAACGAAGGCCATTTTTTTTTAAATTTTCATTACAAACTCTCGTTGAAATTGGATCTATATCAGAAGCAACGATTGGCATATTCCATAATTTTGCCATTACCATTGCAAGAATCCCTGAACCACTTCCCATGTCCAGACCTCTGCGTGGTTTATTCTTGGAGAAAAACTTATCAATTTTATTGAGAGCTATAATACATCCTTTAGTAGTTTCATGCCGTCCTGAACCAAAAGCCTCTCCTGCTGGAATATTCAATCTTATAGAAGGCAAATAATGTTTCGTTGACCGATTTCCGCCTAGAATAACAAAACGTCCAACCTTTATTGGCGATAAATGTAAAACCTGGCTAACTGTTACATTCTCTATTTTCTTTGTTTCTAATTTAACCTTTGGAATTTTAATATTTGCAACTTTTGATACCAGCTTTATTACTTTTTTTATAGATAACTCATTACTGGGATTTGTAATGAACGCAACTATTTCTGTTGTAGAGGTACTATCATTATTTTTCCACGAGACTGAATCTACAAAATCACTGATACTATCAGCAAAAGTGGGAGCCAAAGACTTCGGTGTGGTGAAAGAAATTTGCTTTAAATTTAATGTCATTAAAATTAAGTGATGTCTACAAAACTATCCATAACTTTTTTTGTCCCAGCCTTCTCAAAATCAACCTCTAATTTATTACCGTCAACTGAAACTATTCTCCCATATCCAAATTTCTGATGGAAAATACGGACACCCACCACAAAACTATCATGGTCTGAACTTTGCGTGATTGGTGAAAAATCTCCATCAATAATTACACCATCACTACTATAACCTCTTTTT
Source organism: Rhodospirillales bacterium (assembly GCA_016777585.1). Classification (GTDB taxonomy): domain Bacteria; phylum Pseudomonadota; class Alphaproteobacteria; order Rhodospirillales; family UBA2165; genus TMED23. Next base: position 65,220 of record JADHRD010000001.1, read on the forward strand.
TTGGGAGAATTTGCTTCAACACCGCCTAATCTCTCAAAATTAGATGAGCCTATTTCTCGCGACGTTTTGGTTGATAAATATAAACCTCGTTCTCCGAGAGCCTCTACATTCTTATTTGGTAATTCATCGATAAATCTAGATGGTAACGAATTCTGCCATTGATTATAAATTCTTCGATTTGCTGCGTAAAAAACAAAAGCCTCTTTTTTTGCTCTTGTTAGGCCAACATAGGCTAACCTACGTTCCTCTTCCAAACCATTAAGTCCCTCTTGATCAAGACTGCGTTGATGAGGGAAAAGACCCTCTTCCCAACCTGGTAAGAAGACCATATCAAACTCAAGGCCTTTGGCGGCATGTAAAGTCATTAAACTTAGTTTCTCTCCGCTTTTATTTTCTTCATTCTCCATTACTAAACTTACATGCTCAAGAAATCCTTGAAGATTATCGAAGTTTTCAATACTAGAAACGAGTTCCTTTAAGTTTTCTAGCCTTCCAGGTGCCTCAGGAGATTTATCCGTCATCCACATTTCGGTATAACCTGATTCATCGAGTATTATTTCAGCTAACTCAGTATGTAATAAAGTCTCTTTACATAACCGCCACCGCTCGAGAGATTTCAATAGATTACCTAGAGCATTACGCGCACGTGGTTTAATTTCGTCAGTTTCAATTATTAATTTAGATGCATCATAAAGTGACAAATCTCTTGCTCTAGCTAATTGATGTAAAGCCTGCACAGTTGCCTGACCTAGCCCTCGCTTCGGCACATTTACAATGCGTTCGAATGCCAGATCATCATCAGTACTATTTACAATTCTCAGATATGCAATCGCATCCCGGGCCTCCTGACGCTCATAAAAACGTGGGCCACCAATAACGCGGTATGGTATACCTGTTAAAATTAGACGTTCTTCAAACTCCCTCATTTGAAAACCTGCTCGAACCAATATTGCAATTTCTTCGAGTATATTTCCTTTAGCCTGTTTTTCCTCAATAATTTCACAAATAGTTCGAGCCTCTTCAGCACCATCCCAAACTGCATTAATTCTAACTGGTTCGCCATCGTCCAGACCAGTCCATAAAGTTTTTCCAAGTCTTCCTTCATTATGTGAGATTAGAACTGAGGCCGCGGATAATATGTGTTGTGTCGACCTATAATTCTGTTCCAATTTAATCACACGAGCATTTGGAAAATCAGTCTCAAATTTCAATATATTTCCAACTTCAGCGCCACGCCAGGAATAGATTGATTGATCATCATCTCCCACACAACAAATATTGCTATGTTCTCTGGCTAATAACCTTAGCCAGAGATATTGTGCAATATTGGTGTCTTGATACTCATCAACTAACAAATATTGGAATTTCTTTTGATACTCGTATAAAACATCTCCATTCTGCACAAATAGGCTAAGGCAATGAAGTATTAAGTCACCGAAGTCCACAGCATTTAATGTGATCAAACGACTTTGATAATTTGAATAAAGCTCAATTATTTTACCGTCCGCATAATCAGCGCCTTGGGTATTTTCAACTTTATCGGGAGTTAACCCTTGATCTTTCCACCTCTGAATTACTCCCAGTAATATTCGTGGGGGCCACTTCTTTTCATCAATCTTTTCCAAGGCCGTTAATTGTTTAAGTAAACGCAACTGATCGTCACTATCTAAGATCGTAAAGTTATTTTTTAAGCCAACTAATTCTGCATGCCGGCGCAATATTCGTGCGCAGATTGCGTGAAACGTTCCTAACCACCAACCTTCAACAGCACGTCCCGTAATTTTTGCTACACGATTTTGCATTTCACGTGCAGCCTTGTTAGTAAACGTCACAGCCATGATTTCCCAAGGACGGGCATTTCCCTGAACCAATATATGTGCTAATCTTGTAGTAAGTACTCTTGTTTTACCAGTTCCAGCACCAGCTAGCACCAAAACAGGACCTTCAATCGCTTTGACAGCTTGAGACTGCTCGAGGTTTAGACCTCGTAAATACGGTAATTTCCCATCGTCTGATATTTCTGGCATTTTTACATGATCTGGCAATGCTATATCTTTCTTCAAAGTTAAATTGGTTTTACCTTAATCTCGAATACTAATTTATACCTAAGTCCAATAATTTTATGGAGTGCCTTCGTGTTCTTCATGACGAGCTCGAACAAGCGCCTGATTATAAGCTGCCATCATATCGGTCTCATTTAAAACCCCGATAAATTTCATTGTTTCATGGTTATTAACAACTGCTATAAAATGTTCACCACTGTCTTGCATTACTTTCATTGCATTTTCGAGATCATCATCTTGATCTAAAATTGGCGGATTAATGCGCGCTATATCGCCGGCATTTATCAGATTATCTACATTATGATCAAAGGCAATATCACTTAAATCCGCAAGTATAATTGTACCAAACAGTTCCCCATCTTCGAGTATTACAAATAATTCTCCCATCTCAGAAAACTGTAGTTTGTTGCGCAATTCCTCTAAACTTGCGCTTATGCTAACTGTCTCTGCATCAGTATTTGTGATACTCTTTACTTTGATACTACGAAGTAAAGTTGTCTCAAATCCACTTTTTAAATCTAGCCCTGCACGCTCAAGCTGCCAATTAAAAAACGATTTTCCTAAAAATTGTTGCGCAATTATACTTGAAATAACGACCCCGACCATAACTGCAATAGTAAGCGGATAATCATCAGTTAATTCAAAGACAATTAATGTCGTTGAAATTGGAGCACCTAATACAGCAGCAGCTACAGCTCCCATTCCAACAATCGTATATGCGCCCGGTCCAGAAGATAAATCTGGAAAAATACTCGTTACGACAATTCCATACGCACCACCAAGCATTGCTCCCACCATAAGCGATGGCGTAAAAACGCCCCCACCAAACCCACTTCCAATACATATTGAAGTAGATAATATTTTCATAAACAAAAGAAAAATAAGTAAATACAAGGGTAATTGAGCGTTGAGAGCCATATCAGTCGCTTCATAACCAACACCAAGTACGTGTGGAAACGCCAGCGCAATCAATCCTAATAAAAAACCCCCTATACCTGGTCGTATCCAATGAGGGCCAGGTAACTTTTTTATAAGGTCTTCAGAAGCCATTGTTGTTCGCATAAAAATTATGGCGACAAGACCTCCGGCAATTCCTAAACCCACTACAGCAGGAAACTCCCACAGTGAAGCTAATGACTGCTGTGTGATCTCAAAAGCTGGCGCATCACCAAAATAAATTCTTGAAACAATTGTACCTACCACGCTTGAAATAACGATAGGAGCAAAGGCGCTCATTGCAAAATGACCCACTATTACCTCGTGAGCAAATAGCGCACCAGCAATGGGAGCGTTAAAAGATGCAGCAACGGCCGCCGCAGAGCCACAACCAAGCAAGGCACGCGACAAGGACCGCGTAAGATGAAGTTTTTCAGAAAACCAAGCCCCTATGGTCGCCCCTAAATGAATAGCTGGCCCCTCCCGTCCTACGGACCCTCCAACACCAATAGAGAAAATACTGGCGATAGATGCACCAATACCGACACGAAAATTCATTCGTCCACCTTGGAAGACACTTGCCTCAATGACCTTGGAAACGCCACATGGTTTTCTTCCGGGTATTAAATAATAAACAAATAATCCCACCATCAGGCCTCCCAAAGTTGGGACTAATAATATTCTCCACCAGGGTAATACCAATAAAGAGTTAATTAATTTATCAGATGAGCCCCCAAGAAAGATGCCTTGAACAAAATCAATGCCCTCTCTGATAAAAATGACACCAATACCTGCAATTGCTCCCACTAACACAGCTAATATCGACAAGATTAGTTGGTCATTTCGTATTACAAGACGTAGTCTCATTAGTACTCTATTAAGTCTAAGCCGGCGACTATACATATCTTCTAACATTTCCAAAATCTAAGTTATTCAAGATTACATTTATGTTTTACTTTGTACTAACCGATTAAAAAATACGTAAAGCATCTAGAAGAAATTTTAGTTAAAAACGATGGTTTTGTTACCGTTAAGTAAGACTCTGTCTTCTAATACAGCTCTTAATCCTCGTGAAAGCACTAAACTTTCAACATCACGCCCCACCGCCACAAGTTCTTCAGGTGTTTGGGTGTGATTTACCCGTTCAACAGCTTGATCAATAATAGGTCCCTCATCTAGATCTTCAGTAACAAAATGTGCCGTCGCTCCTATTATTTTTACCCCCCTATCATGTGCTTGATGATAGGGTTTCGCTCCTTTAAAACCAGGTAAAAAAGAATGATGAATGTTAATTACCCGAGGAAAAAGTTGATTGATAAGGTCAGGCGACAAGATCTGCATGTATCGTGCAAGGACAACAAGCTCAGTTTTTGTTTCTTCAATAATTTCAAGAAGCTGCGTTTCTTTTTCTATTTTTGTTTCTTTAGTAATGGGTAAGTGATAAAAGGGAAGATCATGCCAGTCTGCTAGAGGTTTTAGATTTTCGTGGTTTGATACAATAGCCGTAATTTCCATGGGCATTGACCCTGTTCTATACTTATACAAAATATCGTTCAAGCAGTGTTCGCCCTTTGATACCATTAATATCACCCGTTTTTTATCCAACAGGTTGCGCATTTTCCAAGTCATATCAAAACGCTTTGCAACTCTAGAAAAAGCAGACTCCACATCCAATTCAGAAAGCCCTTCGCGATCGACTCGAAATACCATACGACCAAAAAATTTACCGGTTTCACTGTCTGCAAAATGGGCCGTTTTCATAATAAAACAATCTAATTCGGCTAAACAGCCAGTAGTTGCAGCAACAATGCCTGCCTTATCAACACAACTCATCGTTAAAACGTATTCTGATGTCAATTTAACCTCACTTAACTCTTAAAATTATCATATTATTTATATTTTTATACCTTTTATTAAACCTAAAAGACTATTGACTGATTGAAAGGCATAATGGCTGAACTTTCGATTAGGTCAATAGATGGTTCAAATTTGATTCAACCAAAGTTCAATAAAGTAATTTTTTTTATTGATCCTTTTTATTTAAAAATTACAACTTAATATTCGTTAGATAAACAAATCTTGTTGCACAAATACAACAATTAATAAAAACTATAAAAGTTTTATGATTTGCAATCATTATATTAAAAGGAATGCTGTTTATTCTTAAATCGTTGAAGTATATTATTTAAAATTTAGTAACATAATATTAATCCATTATAAGGAAAATGTTACAATATCGTGAAAATTAAAACTATCATGCTGGTCGCGTGTCAAATAAAGTTAATTAAAGAACCAGTAAAATAGTATAAAGGTAAATGTGGTGAGCGGAAAATTTTATACCATATGTAGAATGGCATTATTAGGATATGCTATATTTGCGATTACTGCTTGTTCTTCGATTCCAGAGAATGATCCCGAGGCAGCGGCAGAATATCGAAAAATTAATGATCCTGTCGAAAAAGCAAACAGATACATATTCAAATTTAATCAAGGTGTGGACACTGTCGTATTAAAACCAATTACCGGGATATACAGAATATTTCCAAAAATTATTAGAAACAGTGTCCATAACTTTTTTCATAACCTAAAAACACCGGTAATCCTAGCGAATGATATTCTTCAAGGAGAACCAGTTAGAGCTGGTAATACACTTACGCGGTTTGTGATCAATACTACCATTGGGATTGGCGGCGTTAGAGATCAAGCATCAAGCTGGGGTATAGCCCCACATTCAGAAGACTTTGGCCAAACCCTCGCGGTTTGGGGTTTTGGCGAGGGACCTTACTTAATGCTGCCAATTTTAGGGCCGTCTAACCCTAGGGATGCTATCGGAAAAGTGGTGGACTATTTTGTTGATCCAATCACATGGTGGGCTCGAAATAACGATGAGGATTGGATCCCAATAACTCGGACTGTAATGAATACGATAAATACGCGAGATCGCCTATGGGACGTTATTGAAGATCTAGAAAAATCATCAATAGACTATTATGCAGCCGTTCGAAGCCTCTATCGACAACAACGTAATAGGGAAATCGAAAATGGGCAAAGGCGGAAAGAGAAGAAAAATTCAGACCTATCAGGCTACTTTGATCTAGTAAAAATGGATGATCTTTTTGTAAAGAGCGATGTTGAGCTGGTAAAATGAAATACCAAAAATTCGGATTTTATTCTGTCTTTGCTGGATTTTATCTATTTTTTTGTGCCCACGTAAGCATGGCACATGCCAATAATATAAGTGCCGGTGCCGAAATTTTTATTGAAACATTAGCAACAGCAACGCAGAATACATTCTTAAATAAGAATCTCGCCCCATCTGTTCATAAAGAAGAATTCCGCAAAATTATGGTTGATAACTTTGATTTAAAAGGAGTTGGGAAGTGGGTGATAGGGCGATACTGGCGAAAGTCTTCTGCGAACGAGCGTATTAAATACTTACAAGTATTTGAAAATTTCATTGTAGAAAATTATGCCAAACGCTTCAAGGATTATACTAAAGCTGAATTTAAGATTAATGAAACTATAATACGCAATAATTCAATATTTGTAAGTTCTGAAATTAATGCATCAGAATCTGAGCCGGTTAGGATCGTATGGCGGGTAAACTACAAAGATGGTGCCTATAAAATAATTGATTTCCTTATAGAAGGAGTTAGTTGGGCTAGAACACAACGCTCAGAATTTGCATCTGTAATCCGAAATAACGGCGGGAAATTGAGTGCATTGATATCAGCTCTTAACAAAAAAATTACTTACTTACAAAATCAAAAATAAGAAATTAGTTTCTGGTTAAAGGCTTATACTTAATTCGGTGTGGCTGCTCCGCCAAAGTTCCCAGGCGTAATTTACGATCGCTTTCATAATCATCGTAATTTCCCTCGAACCAAATTACCTGGCTATCTCCCTCAAAGGCGATTATGTGGGTTGCAATTCTATCTAGAAACCACCGGTCATGGCTCGTGATTAAAATACAGCCTGGGTATCCAAGCAAAGCCTCTTCCAATGCACGCAAAGTATCAACATCCAAGTCATTCGTTGGCTCGTCTAACATCAAAACATTGGCTCCAGATTTCATCACCTTAGCCAAATGAACCCTATTGCGTTCACCTCCTGATAGATCACCAACCTTTTTCTGCTGGTCCGGACCTTTAAAATTAAATTGAGAGACATAAGCCCTACTTTGCATCGATCGATGTCCCAGCTCAACTGTATCCAACCCTTCTGAGATTTCTTCCCAAACATTTTTTTTATCGTCTAACTCTTGCCGAGATTGGTCCACATAACCAAGTTTTACCGTGTCACCCAACCGAATCGAACCAGAATTACATTCTTCTAATCCAGAAATCATATTAAACAGCGTCGTTTTACCAGCGCCATTTGCACCAATTATACCTACTATGGCACCTGGCGGTATCTTGAAATTTAAACCATCAAACAAAAGTTGTTCATTAAAACCTTTCGAGAGTTCCTCAGCCTCAATTACCAAATCACCAAGTCTTGGACCTTGAGGAATGATAATCTGACTGGTATCGGGATTCTTATTATCTGCCTCGGATCTGAGTTTTTCAAAAGCTGTAATACGAGCTTTGCTCTTAGCTTGTCGTGCCCGAGGCGATTGCCTAATCCAATCCAACTCATTTGAAAGAGTTTTCTGGCGCGCCTGTTCTTGCTTTTCGTCTTGTTGCAAGCGTTTTTGTTTTTGCTCAAGCCACGATGAATAATTACCCTCATAAGGAATTCCTTGGCCTCTATCCAGCTCCAATATCCAGCCCGCCACATTATCTAGAAAGTATCTATCATGGGTAATAGCAACCACACAACCCGGGTATTCATGGAGATGCTGTTCAAGCCAAGCCACAGACTCGGCGTCCAAGTGATTAGTTGGTTCATCAAGAAGTAATAAATCGGGCTTCTGCAATAAGAGACGACATAAAGCAACTCGCCTTTTTTCACCGCCTGAAAGTTTAGTTACGTCTGAATCGCCCGGGGGACAACGCAAAGCATCCATCGCCATTTCTACTGTGCGATCAATTTCCCAGCCGTTAACTGCGTCAATTTTTTCTTGCAAGTTGCCCTGTTCTTCTAATAGTGCATTCATTTCATCATCCGTCATTGGCTCAGCAAATTTTGCGCTCACATCATTAAATTTATCTACCAATGCTTTAATTTCACCAACTCCTTCCATTGCATTTCCAGCGACGGTTTTGGTTGGATCCAACTCAGGCTCTTGAGGTAAATACCCAATGCGTGAGCCGTCTGCGGACCACGCCTCTCCATTATACTCCGTCTCTATTCCAGCCATTATTTTAAGGAGAGTTGATTTACCCGCTCCATTAGCCCCTAAAACACCAATTTTCGCGCCTGGCAAGAAAGATAAAGAAATATTCTTCATCAATTCACGGCCACTTTGCAACGTCTTATTGAGTTCTTTCATTACATAGATATATTGATAAGACATGCTACCTTGCTCCAAAATAAAGTTAATAAATAGTGATATGAAGTTTTTTACCGCAGAGGCCGTCAGCATGCAATCAATGTAATTATAAAAAAAACAATGTTTAATAATAGTTTCAATATGGGAAAGAATGATAATTTAGATTATTTTATAAATCGGAGCCTTGCCCGAAAAATCTAAAGGTTTATTTATCCGCTTATTAATTTCCTTAAATTATTCAATCTTTCATATTGACGTCAATATCAATAGAATAACCACCTCTTCTAACCGTTCTAATTAAATCATCACCGCCAAATTTGTTCAAGGCTTTACGTAACCTTCTGACGTGCACGTCAACCGTGCGCTCCTCAACATATATATCTCGTCCCCAAACTCGATCGAGCAATTGCTCTCTTGAATAAACACGTGTGGGACGTTCAATCAGTGTTTGCAATAAACGATATTCCGTAGGCCCTAAGTGGATAAAATACCCATCCCTATGAACTTTCTGGGCAGATAAATCTAAGACAATTCCAGCATATTCTAGTTTATTTTCCCCAAAATCGGGGCTTGTACGTCTCAAGATAGCTTTAACACGAGCAACAAGCTCAGACGGAGAGAATGGTTTAACAATATAATCATCGGCACCAGCGGTTAAACCAGAAACTTTATCTCCCTCTTCCCCTCTCGCTGTCAGCATTAAAATTGGTATTCTTTTTGTATCTTTATGCTCACATAAACGCCGACAAACGTCTAATCCAGAGAGTTTAGGTAACATCCAATCGAGTATGACAATGTCGGGCTTTTCCTCAATAGCCAGCAATAGACCGTCTTCACCATTGGTCGCTATAATAGTTGAAAAACCCTCACTCTCCATATTATATCGAAGCAACTCAACTAAAGGAGGCTCATCCTCAACAATTAAAATATTTTGTTTCATCACTATAAAATTTCTTCTTAATTATTAAACATATGCGGAACTTGAATTGTCCCTTTTTATGCGGCTCTCTTCAGGAATTTTCCCATGCACCATAAAATGAACGTGCTCTGCTATTGAGGTAACATGATCCCCCATTCTTTCTACATTTTTAGAGACAAATAATAGGTGTGTACACAAAGTAATGTTTTTTGGATCCTCCAACATATAGGTGAGTAATTCCCTATAGAGGCCCGAGTGGATATGATCAACATCTTCGTCTTTTGCGCGAACATCGTCAGCTTTTGTTGCGTCCTTTTCAATATATGCATCTAATACATTTTTGATCATACTTTGAACAATCTCTGCCATTTTAGAAACTGTTTTTAACGGACCAGAGCCCATCAGTGGTAAGTTACCAGTGTCCGATAAAGCGAGTGTACGCTTCGATATATTTTTAGAATAATCGCCAATTCTCTCGAGGTTACAGGAAATCTTAGTACATGAAATTATACTCCGTAAATCTGCGGCTACAGGAGATCGAAGTGCTAGAAGACGCACAATTGCTTCGTCAATCTCTAATTCCAGATTATCAATATGATTATCATGCAATACAACTTCTTTAGCCGCATCCAAATCAAATTTTAATAAAGCGTCAATAGAATCCAACAACTGCTTCTCAACCAAACCTCCCATTTCAACGATCTTATTCTGGAGATTATTCAAATCATCATCAAATGCCGTTACAATATGTTCATTGTCCATTTTCGTTATCTACCCTATTCTTCCTGTAATATACGATTGGGTTCGCTCATCTTTGGGCACTGTAAATATATCATCTGTCTTTCCTTCCTCAATAAGCTCACCCAAGTGAAAAAATGCGGTCCTATTTGATATTCGTGCTGCTTGCTGCATTGAATGCGTGACAATTATAATTGTAAACTTGGATCTTAACTGACCCAATAATTCTTCAATTTTAGCGGTCGCAATTGGATCCAAAGCCGAACAGGGTTCGTCCATTAAGATAACCTCCGGATGAATGGCAATTGACCGCGCAATGCACAGTCGCTGCTGTTGCCCACCAGATAATCCAGTTCCGGGTTCATTTAAGCGGTCCTTTACTTCTTCCCAAAGGCCTGCGGAAGTTAAACTCCATTCTACAATTTCATCTAACTCGTCACGTGAATTAGCCATGCCATGAATTCGTGGTCCATAACAAATATTATCATATATTGACTTCGGAAATGGGTTTGGCTTTTGAAAAACCATACCAACACGGGCTCTAACTTCCACAGGATCAATTTCTGAGCTGTAAATATTATAATTATCCAATTGAATTTCACCACTTACCACACAGCCATCAATTGTGTCATTCATCCTATTAAGACAACGTAAGAAAGTTGACTTCCCGCACCCTGATGGACCTATCAAGGATATAACATCGTGCTCCAAGAAATCTATTGATACCTCGGAGAGGGCCACCTTACCATTATAGGAAACCCCAACATTTTTAGCCGACATTTTTGGTTTAGCAGTCAATTTAAACTTCTCCAATTCTTTTAGTATAGACTTTTTTCTATATTATTTTTTAGAAACTTACCAACGCCTCTCAAAATGTTTTCTCAACAAAATTGCAACCAGATTCATAGTTACAAGAAATAAAAGAAGTACCATGATAGCTGCAGACGTTCTCTCAACAAAAGCACGCTCAGGAGCATCAGCCCAGAGAAAAATCTGAACAGGCAAAACTGTCGCTGCGTCGGTTAAATTTCCGGGTACATCGACTATAAAAGCAACCATTCCCATCATTAATAGCGGTGCAGTCTCACCTAATGCTTGCGCCATTCCTATAATCGCGCCAGTTAACATTCCCGGCATTGCTAAGGGAACAACATGATGTAACATTGTTTGGAGGCGGCTTGCGCCCATGCCAAGAGCAGCCTCACGAATAGAGGGTGGCACAGCTTTGAGGGCTGATCGGCTTGAAATTATAATTGTGGGCAACGTCATTAGAGCTAATACCGCCCCCCCTGCAATAGGAGCAGATCTAGGCATGCCAAACCAATTCAAGAGCACGGCTAATCCAAGCAAACCAAATACAATTGAGGGTACTGCGGCCAAATTATTAATGTTAACTTCAATTAGGTCTGACCAGTAATTTTTTTTAGCAAACTCCTCTAAATATATGGCCGCACCCACTCCAATCGGGAATGATAAAATCAAAGTTATAAAAAGTGTTAAAATTGAGCCGACTAAGGCCCCCAGTATTCCAGCCTGCTCGGGTTCCCGGCTATCCGCAGCAGTAAAGAAAGTGACATTAAATTTCTTCTCTATTCGTCCTTCTTGATCTAATTGATCATACCACTTCAATTGCTTATCTGAGATACGTCGATTGGTCTCTTCAAGGTCTCGATTTATAAAACCTTTTCTTAGCATATCAATATCCGCAGATGCTTTTACCCATACTCGATAAATACCACCACTTTGAATTTTATTTTTAAAAAAATACTCCTTAATCTCAAAGCTAATACCATTACTAAATAATTTGTATAACTGCTTCTTATCTCTACGGGACTTTACCTCAGGAAATTCAGAACGAATTGAAGTTCGAGTAATCCCTCTAAAATTCGCATTTGAGATAGAAGCAACGTCTTCACTGGTAATCTGCACATCAATAGCAATATGGGTTTGCCAAAATGCGGAATGGCCTTTGAAGATAATAGATGAAGTCAGCACAATCAACATAGATAATGCTATTCCGATTGCGAAAAGACCCAAGTATTTAAAATATTTTTCAGATCGATATCGTTTTACAAATCTTTCAGCAGAAAGATTAGGTCCACGATCAATAGATTTAGGCATCGGGTTAATCATATTTTTCTCTATATTTACGAACGATTATTAGTGCGACGATATTTAGAATTAGCGTGACAACAAATAAGACCAAACCCAAAGCAAATGCAGCCAAGGTTTTTGGACTATCAAATTCTTGATCTCCCACCAAAAGAGTAACAATTTGAACAGTTACAGTAGTCACTGCTTCAAGGGGATTGGCAGTAAGTTTAGCTGCTAATCCAGCAGCCATAACCACAATCATTGTTTCACCAATCGCTCTACTTACGGCGAGCAGAATAGAGCCCGCTATTCCAGGTAATGCAGCCGGAAGAACAACTTTTTTAATTGTTTCTGATTTGGTTGCGCCCATAGCATAAGAGCCATCGCGCAAAGATTGAGGCACAGCATTGATAATATCATCGGATAGGGAGGATATGAAGGGTATAATCATAACTCCCATAACTAATCCAGCAGCTAAGGCACTCTCTGAAGCAACACTTAACCCCATCGATTCTCCAAAGCCACGAATAACCGGCGCAACAGTTAAAGCTGCAAAGAATCCATAGACTACGGTCGGAACGCCAGCGAGTATTTCAAGAGTTGGTTTAATCCAGTTGCGAAACTTTGGTGACGCATACTCCGCCATATAAATTGCTGACAAAAGACCTATCGGTATAGCCACAATCATAGCAATGAGAGTAATTAAAAGTGTCCCCGCAAATATGGGCACAGCCCCAAAAGCTCCTGAAGCCCCAATTTGATCGGACCTAAGTGCAGTTTGAGGACTCCAGTGTAAACCGAATAAAAATTCAGCGGGTGAAACCTTGTTAAAAAACCGGATAGACTCGAACAATAGTGAGAGGACTATGCCTATTGTAGTTAAAATAGCGATAATTGAACAAACGCCGAGAACCAACGTAAATACTCTCTCTACGGACTGACGGGCTCTCATTTTAGGGGATAACTTTTTTCGAGCTATAAAAATACCCAGCATACCAATGGAAAATAGAATTACTATTTTTAAATAAATACCGAGTGATTTTAACTCTAAATATCTATTTACTAATTCCAATTTAACTGCAGAGGCTGATTTTAAAGCAAAGGAATTAGTTGCAAGATTTTTAATATCATTCAGCAACAAATCAGGCGTTGTTGATCCAAGAAAAGCTGTGGTTCTAATTGATTCCAATAAAATACTTTTAATGATTATCGGTTCAATAAAATACCAGAATACCAATACTATCAATGCGGGGAATGCAAACCAAATTGCAACATAAAAACCATGATATGAGGGCAATGAGTGTAATTCAGTTGAATTTTTTACCGAAGATAGCGCATACCTATGACCAAAAATATAAGCGCCAGACAAAACAATAAGGAATATACAGATAAAAGAGAAGGTGTTCATTTTTTCTCATATTTAATAGTGATCGATTTTCTCTAATTTATATATAACTATAGAAAAAATCGATCATTTATTACTAATTACATTTTCAATTTAACCATATTTACTGCAGCAGATCCAATCGAATTGCGGTCAGTATCCGGGAGAGGTATAAGACCTTTATCGATTAAATACCCATCTTCACCCCAGGCTTTTTCATTAGTAAAGGCTGATACAAACTCTTTGATTCCTGGAATAACATTTACATGCTGATGCTTAACATAAAAGAATAAAGAGCGAGAAACTCCATACTGCCCACCCGCAATTGCCTCAAAGGTTGGCAAATTTCCATCTACGCTAGCACCCTGAAGCTTATCAGAGTTTTGATCTAAAAAGCTGAAACCAAAGATGCCAAAAGCGTTCGGGTTTGCTTCTAATTTTTGAACAATTAAATTATCATTCTCACCAGCTTCAATAAAAGCACCGTCTTCACGCACTGAGTGAGCTATTTTCTTAAATGCTTTTTTATTTTTCTTACGAAGAACAGCCAAACTTGGGAACTTTTTTGCACCACCCTCAAGAGCTAGTTCACTAAATGCATCACGAGTTCCAGAAGTAGGTGGCGGCCCCAGTACTTCAATTTTCGTACTCGGTAAAGATTTGTCAATATCACTCCAAAGCTTATAAGGATTGTCTACCAACTTTCCATTTACCGGTACTTTATGCGCTAACGCTTGAAAAATATGTTTTTTAGTAATGGCCAACCGTTTTGATTTTTTTGAATTGGCTATAACAATGCCATCAAAGCCAATTTTCACTTCGGTAATTCCGATGCCTTTATCCATACATTTTTTGTACTCAGATGATTTAATACGACGAGAGGCATTCGTAATATCCGGGTGTCCTACACCAACACCAGCGCAAAAAAGCTTCATACCCCCGCCCGATCCTGTGCTCTCAACAACTGGGGTTTTAAAAGAAGTTGTTTTTCCAAAATTCTCAGCAACAGCGGTCGCAAACGGAAAGACTGTCGATGAACCAACTATTCTTATTTGATCTCGAGCTTCAGAAATAGAAGTAAATGATAATAAAAATAATGCTATTAACCCAAATAAATTTTTTGACATGATAAACTCTCACTAAAATTATAAAAAATTAAAATTGTGAACGTAATTGATCACAAAATAACTATGAATATCATTGGCGTTACCACTTTATGAAACTTTTGTTACAGTTTTATGACCGTCAAAAAAAAAATTGTTTTTAATTAAACAAAACGGTAATTTAATTATCGTTATACTTAAGGGCAATAATTAAGCGGGAATTTGCATTTAAACTTCGCAAATACTATTAAGTGATTGCATCTAGGCGATAAACTAAACATTTAAATTTTAGAGAATAATTACTGTGAAGAAAGTTTCAGACTTCATACAATTAAAAGGTATTGGTCAAAAAACCACTCTCCTTTTGGCGGAAAAGGGCATAAACACGCCCCGAAAACTATCGCGATTTAATGCCGCTCGTCTTAAGAATTTAACTGGCCTTAGCAAAAATAAATGTGAGGCACTAATTTTTAAGGCTAAAACTTTTATAAATCCAAACATACGTAAAAACATGGTTGAAGATGACTGGGTTAAATCCGAGTTGGAGGACTTCTTTGATGAAGAACTTGAACTTGAAATGGATGATTACCGAATACCGTCAGGATTAAAAAATTTAATCGATAAAAACAGAAAAACGACACTAGACCGTCGAACATACTTTAAAACATTATTACAACTGCAAATGGAGTTAGTGAAATTACAAGATTGGGTTGTAAAAAACAAATATAAATTAGTTGTAATTTTTGAAGGGCGAGATGCTGCTGGTAAAGGAGGCGTTATAAAAAGAATTACGCAACGTTTAGACCCTCGAATTTGCAAGGTTGTAGCCTTGAAAGCACCAAATGAGCGCGAAAAAACACAATGGTACTTTCAACGATTTGTAGAACACTTGCCAGCAGGAGGCGAGATTATTCTCTTTGATAGATCTTGGTATAATCGCGCTGGTGTGGAACGAGTGATGAAATTTGCAACAAAAAATCAAGTAAATCAGTTCTTTCATGATGCACCTGAATTTGAGCGTATGTTGACAGGGTCTGGAATTAAGGTGGTTAAATACTGGTTTTCAATCACGGACCAAGAACAACAGTTGCGGTTTATGACACGAATTCACGATCCGATAAAACAGTGGAAATTAAGCGCTATGGATTTGCAATCTCGAGTCAGATGGGAGGAATATACCAAAGCAAAAGAGGAGATGATTACGCAAACAAATATTCCAGAAGCTCCCTGGTTCATTGTAGAGGGAAATGATAAAAAGCGCGCAAGGTTAAATTGCATGGCTCACCTATTAAGCCTCATTCCATATCACGAAGTAAAAAGTAAACAGATAAATCTACCAAAACGAATATCTAATCCCGACTACGAGCGCGGAGTATTACCAGAAAATTTATACATTCCCGAAAAATATTAAACTAGAAGCTATCCATTCAAATATTAACAAACTTCTTACTCTATATGCTTTGAAATATTGAGATGTTGCTTATTTATATTCTTATAATTCTGTAATTTATTGTCAATAAATCAACTAATGGCTATTATTTATTGGTAAATATACTATAAAAGTTGAGCCATAACCCTTTTTGCTCTCTATTTTTAATATTCCTCGATGTCTGACTAAAATATGTTTTACAATCGCTAGACCGAGACCTGTTCCACCTAATTCTCTAGATCGGCTCTTATCAATTCTGTAAAAGCGTTCTGTTAAACGAGGAATGTGTTCTGGAGCGATATCCTCACCTTTATTAAAAATCGAAATAGCTAAACCTTTCCCGCCAAGATCTGGAATATGTGTAACCATAAAAACTTCAATGATGACTGGAGAATTTTCTTCTCCATATTTTATGGCATTATCAATTAAATTTTGAAAAACTCTTATCAATTCATCTTGGTCACCAGTTATATTGGGTATTTCAGTCATCTGTTTCATATTAAAATCAATTAGGTTCTTTTTATAGCGGGCTAAAAATAACTCTTGATTAGTATTTAAAAGTTGAATGATGTTTATTTGATCTTTTGGTTTTATACTCCCTCGACCCTCAAACTTTGCTAATGACAAAAGATCATCAACCATACGCTTCATCCGATGAGTCTCATCTTTCATTAACTTTAAAAATCTTAACCTGGCATTTTCATCATCCCTAGCAGGGCCGCTCAGAGTTTCAATGATGCCAATTAAAGAAGAGAGCGGTGATTTTAACTCGTGACTTAAATTTGCTATAAAATCTTGGCGTACCTTGTCAGAAAAAATTTGAGATGTAATATCCAGAAAAACAATCATTATTGAAGCGTTAAAGAATTCAACAAGATTTGCGTTACTAATAATATTAGCTCGTAACACTCGATAAAATGGCACAGTCAAGGAGATCTCAATTTCAGAATGTTTTTTTTCTTTTATTGCTAAACTAATTGCCTCAAGTAACTCAGGCACTCGGATAGATAAAGATAAATCACTTCCTAAAGCTCTAATATTAAATATTTCAAATGCAGCGCTATTTGCATATTTCAATTCTCGTTTTTCAGTTAATATCATCACGGGAGAAGGAAAGACTTCAAGAAGTCGCATTTCAGGAGAATCATTGGTATTTGACATTTTAGAAATCTCACAAAAAATAAATTTTAAATAAGTTTATCATTGTAGAGTTATATGTCACCTACAAAACAAATGTCCTAAAAACGAGTGTAATATATAACCGGTTTATCGGTCATTTTTCACTGCAAAATTTTAAGTCCAACGGGGCGTATACTTTTGCACTGACTTGTATTGGTTTGGCATTTTCAAATCATAATTTAAGTTGTTAGCGGCATGACGTGTCCAGTAGGGATCAAAAAGATGCATTCTAGCAATCACGCAAATATCACCTCGCCCACTCGCTATTATTGAATTTGCATCGGCGTAGGATTGTATATTACCAACGGTCATAGTGGGTATATTAGCTTCCATACGTATTTGATCAGAAAAAGGAAGTTGAAATAATCTTCCATATTCTGGGTTTTCATCTGAAACAACCTGGCCGGAGGAAACATCTAGAATATCACAACCCAGTGATTTAAAAGTTTTGGCAGTATACAATATATCATTCATCTCTACTCCCCCCTCGACCCAATCAGTTGCAGAAATTCTTACTGAGATCGGCTTTGTTTCGGGCCAGATTTGTCTTATCGCTTTAAATATTTCAACGGGGTATCGAAGGCGATTTTCAATTGATCCACCATATTCATCCGAACGTTTATTCGTTTTTGGAGATAGAAATGTATTGAGCAAATAGCCATGAGCACAATGAAGCTCAATCATATCAAAGCCAGCTTTTTCAGCTTTTAATGTTGCGGCAACGAACTGTTCACGAACCAAATCCATATCTTGTCGATCCATTTCCTTAGGGACAGGATTATTTTTTGAATAAGGTATTGCTGAGGCTGCCATGGTTGGCCATGCACCTTCTTGTAAAGGTGCTTGCTCTCCACCCTCCCACTGTAGTTTAGTTGATGCCTTGCGACCAGCGTGACTCAATTGAATACCTATTTTTGCGTCTGAATGCTGATGCGTGTAGTCGACTATTCGCGCCCACGCGGCGCAATGATTATCATTATACATGCCTGCACAGCCAGGGGTAATTCTACCCTCTTTTGAGACTGCTGTGCTCTCGGTCATAATAAGTCCAGCGCCACCAGCTGCTCTACTTCCAAGGTGCACAAGATGCCAATCACCAACGAGGCCGTCATCAGCCGAATACATGCACATCGGAGATACAGCTATACGATTAGGTATAACCATGTCTCTTAATTTAAATGGTGTAAAAATTGGAGGTACAGTCTCTTTCTCTTTAGGAATGCCAGTCTGTTCTGAAGCTTTATCCGCTACCCAAGTATCAACCTGATTTAGTAGTTCCAAATCACGAAGGCCAAAATTCTGATGGTTAATTCTGAGACTACGTGTCAGCAATGAATAAGAGAATTGCATTGGCTCCATTATGTCATGATAACGTTCCACATTCTCAAACCACTCCATACTTACTTGGGCCGCTCTTTGAAGGGCATTTACAATAGGCTCTCTTTTTTCTTGAAAAGCCGTTAGGGCTGCGTTCAAATCATGGTTATTCTCATTAACAGCCTCAAAAAGTGTAACCGCATCTTCCATAGCAAGCTTAGTTCCTGACCCAATTGAAAAGTGGGCGGTGTGAAGGGCATCGCCCATCAAAACAATGTTCTTATGAAAATAATTCTTATTTTTTACTCTTGGAAACGTTCTCCAAATTGAGTTATTTGTAATGAGTGTATCGTTGCCGAGCTCTTTTTCGAAAACTCTGCCTATATAATCGACCGTATCATCTTCAGAAGCAGTTTCTAGACCAGAGCGTCGCCATGTATCCTCTGTCGTTTCTACAATGAATGTCGATCTACCCGGCATATATTGGTAGCAATGTGCCCGCCAGAGCCCACCCTCATACTCGTTAAAATAAAAAGTAAACGTATCGAATGCCTTAGTTGAACCAAGCCAAGTAAACTTATTGGGTCGCATGACGACATCAGCTCCAAATTCTTCAGAATATTTACCTCGAATCGAAGAGGCAATCCCATCACTTGCGAGTATTAAATCAGAATCTTGGTAATCACTTAAATCCTTTACGATAATATCGTGAATAATTGTAACACCTAATTCACGCGCCCGAGCTTCGAGTATCTGCAGCAATTTAAGACGTTGCATTCCGGCAAAACCATGGCCACGAGAGCGAATTTGATGCCCTTTATGAAACACATCGATATCGTCCCAATGTACGAAACTATTTGTAATTGCTTTGTATGATTCAATATCCGCATCTTTAAAATTTTCCATGGTCTCGTCCGAAAATACGACACCAAAACCAAAAGTCACATTATCAGGATTTTGCTCATAAACTGATATATCCCAACTAGGGTTTTCTTTCTTTGCTAAGATTGAAAAATATAAAGAGGCTGGCCCTCCACCAATACACGAGATTTTCATTGAATATTTCCTATTAAACGTAACGTTTTTTATGTCGAAGCATTGCTCTTATCTAATTTGTATAATAGTTTAACCTTAAATTATTTAAGGTTAAACAATCTCTTTTTTTAACGGAAGTCAACACCCAAAAACTCACGTGAGGAACTTAGACATGAAAATATTGCAGCCGGAAAATTGGCCAAAGCCAAAAGGTTACAGCAACGGCGTCGCAGCAAAGGGAACTCATATTTTTCTTGCTGGAATGGTAGGGTGGAATGAACATGAGAAATTTGAGTCAATAGACTTTGTTGCACAAGCGCGGCAAGCGTTAAAAAATATTTTAACCGTGCTCAAGGAAGGGGGTGCCGACGCGTCACACATTACCAGAATGACTTGGTATTTTGTTGATATGGAAGAATATAGAGCGTCTCTTAAACAACTAGGGGCAGTTTATACAGAGGTATTAGGCAAAGTTTATCCCGCAATGACAGGTATACAAGTGGCTGGCCTAGTTGAGAAAGATGCCCGACTTGAAATTGAGGTCACCGCCATCATACCAGATTAAATTATCTATTAAAAAAACCTCGCCTTAACTCCAATATAAATTCATCGGATTATCAACGAGGAGCTTGTATTGGAGCTCTACCGTAGTGGCAATCTTGGGAATGAAATCAACAAGATGTCCATCATCAGGTGTATGACTTTTTAAGTTTGGATGAGGCCAATCCGTTCCCCACAGAACACGATCCGAGAATGTATCGACAAGTTTTTTAGCGAACGGCACCACATCACTATACCCGTAAGGCCCCTCGTTTGATAGGCGATCAGGGCAGGTGACCTTTGTCCAGAAGTTTTCGTTTTCTGTCATAAGTTTCATAAAAAGTCCAAACTCGGGCCCGTCAGCCGACTTTGATACATCTGGACGGCCCATATGATCAATAACGACAGTTGTTGGGAGATTTGAAAAAAAATCGTATAACTCAGGAAGCTCTGGCGCTTCAAAATAAATTACGATGTGCCAACCAAACGACTTGATGCGCTCCGCTATTTCAATAAGATCATCAGTTGGCAAGGTATCTACCAACCTCTTCACAAAATTAAAACGCACACCGCGCACACCCGCTTTATCGAGATCTTGAAGTTCATTATCGGTGACATCACGTTTGACCGTTGCCACCCCCCTCGCTGTATTGTTAGAATTATTCAGCGCATCAACTAACGCCCGATTATCAGCGCCATGGCAGGTTGCCTGAACAATGACATTCTTGGAAAAACCTATATGTTCCCTTAAGACCCAAAGTTGATCTTTTGAAGCGTCGCAAGGCGTATATTTCCGGGTCGCTGCAAAAGGAAACACATCTCCTGGTCCAAAAACATGACAATGGGCATCCACGGCACCCTTTGGTGGAACGAATGTTGGCTTTGTTGGGCTGGGGTGCCAAACACGCCAATCAGGTGGGTCCATTGGAAAATCTTGACCCATGACTAGAGCCCTCTCTTCTTAAGAAGGCTATCAAGCCTCGGATAAACCCTCCGTGCATTACCTTCATATATCTTAGCAAGATCAACATCGGAGAGATTTAGTGCATCCACGTATCGCTTCGTATCATCAAAAAATTGACCGGTTTCGGGGTCAATTCCCCTTACCGCCCCGACCATTTCAGATCCGAACAAAATATTATCGATATCTATAACCTCAAATAACAAATCGATGCCAGGCTGGTGATATACACAGGTATCAAAATAAACGTTTTGCATAACATGTCCATTGAGCGTTGGTCGACCAAGCATATCGGCAAGCCCACGATAGCGTCCCCAATGATAGGGTACTGCACCGCCACCGTGGGGAATAATAAATCTAAGGTCCGGAAAATCTTTAAAAAGATCACCTTCAATAAATTGCATAAACGCATTGGTGTCCGCTGCAATATAATAAGATCCGGTTGCATGAAAAGTTGGATTACAAGAGCCCGACACATGCACCATAGCGGGCACATTAAGCTCGACCATCTTTTCATAAAATGGATACCAGTATTTATCCGTCAAAGATGGTGACGTCCAATGCCCGCCAGACGGATCTGGGTTTAAGTTGCACCCAACAAAATCGAGTTCAGTGACGCATCTTTCAAGCTCCGCAATAGAGTTATCAAGAGAGCCACGAGGTGTTTGTGGTAATTGACAAACCCCAATGAAGTTATCAGGGAAAAGATCTGTTACCCGCCAAATAAGATCATTACAAGCAATTGACCAATCAAGAGAAGTTGACTCATCGCCAACATGGGGCTCCATCTTGGAAGCCCTGGGTGAGAAGATTGTAATATCAGCACCGCGTTCTCTTAGTAGTTTTAATTGATTGGCTTCAATACCCTCTCGAATTTCATCATCACTCATATTCGGTTTGGGGGGTTGAGGCAAAGCGGGGTTTTCAAGCCGCGCCTTTTGCGCCTCGCGATATTCGAGATGGGCCTTGGGAACAATGGTCTGATGACCATGACAATCAATAATCAATATAAGGTACTTTCACTCATATCTTAAAAAAATGTTAGTGGGCTCAGTTTAGCTCAAAATCACCCCGTTTCGAATACCCTATTTAAAAGGGAAAATACAGAAAATTTTTTTTTATTGACTCCGAATTTTATCCTGCAACAAGTATCTATGCACAAAACTCTGCTTTAGGGGACATTTCATCCAAGCTGAATCGTTCCCGCATCATCATCTCGAGCAACAGAGACTTGTCAGCATGAGCTACTGGATCATTCCACAAGTTATTGAGTTCTAGCGGATCATTGTGACGGTCATACAACTCACCAAAACAATGCTCCAGCCAATAGGTCAAACGCCATCGCTCTGTAACAAAGGTCCGAGTCTTTAGATATTGACCACAATTGGCATTAAAGGGAATCTCATCTTCCTCAACTAGGATACCCAGCCGTGACAGATCGGTGCCCTTTGACACAGCATCCACAACATCAAACCCTTGAATGCCATGATACGGTGCGAGCCCCGCACGGCCCAGAATTGTTGAGGCAATATCAATCGTTCCGCTGAGTAATTCCGTCCTCTCACCCTTGTGATCCCCGTTTGGATCGGACCACAAGAAAGGAACCCGAATTAACCCATCATTATGAAAACAGTGTTTTAGCATTAGACCATGGTCACCCATCAGGTCACCGTGATCAGAGGTGAAAATAACAACAGTTTGGTCGTCCAACCCAAGTTGCTTCAGTTTATTCAAAATACGGCCAATGGCGTCATCGACAAACGAAATCATGCCGTATGTTAAGGCAACACTCTCTCGAATTTCCCGCTCGTTAGCGACGTAAGCGGCGGCCTTGATCTTCCGTTCACCGTTTTTATATTGTCGCTCGAGTTCTCTTTGAAACGGCGGCGGGTCATTTTGCTCTTGACCGAAAGCGTCCGGAACCGGACAATCTGCCGGATTATACATCCCCCAGTATTTGCCAGGCGGAACAAAGGGGTGATGAGGATCGGGAAAACTTACTTGAATGAAGAAAGGATTATCATCATCTGAAGCCGAGTATTTTTCCAAATATTCTATTGTCGAAGATTCGACATAGGCGGTTGAATGCAATTCTTCAGGCACTGCTGTCCGCCAGGCCTGTGGCGCAATATAGTTGTTTCCCGGCAATTGATTCTCCGGCCCAACAAGACTTCCAAAATTCTCATACTGTTCATGAGCCCATCTGGTATAATGCCCACCGACATAATCGCCGTGGTTATTGGCAAACCGAACATATTCGAAACCATAATAGGGTAACATCACCTCTCGGTCTGGGTTTTGCTTAAACAAATCAACGCGCTCATTTTGATACTCTTTACCACGTCGTGTATTCAAATAGGCATCATTATAATCGTCATACAACGGCAGCCCCCCACCCACCGGAGGATAATTCCAATCTTCTACTTTCCAGTTGACCATGTTTTGAAGATGAGACTTACCGACAAGGGCTGTATGATATTCTGCCTGTTTCAAGACATTTACAAACGTGTTTGAATTCCAAGGCAGAGATAATCCATTCGTCAGCACGCCATTGATGGACGGCATGCGGCCCGTTATTAGTGTGGCACGATTGGGCATGCAGATCGGGTTGGAGACATAAAACTTGTCAAATGACAGACCATTAGTCGCGATCGAGTCAATATTTGGCGTACTGATGACAGAATTACCGTAACTGCCAATGTGATCGGCCCGATGCTGATCAGTCATGATAAAGAGGAAATTTGGTTTACTTGAGGGCACTACAACTCCAGACTAAAAGATTGTTCAGAGAGGCATCGCCCACCTATTCCGTTTGAAATCACGAAACTATTATATTCTTGCCGTTTAATCATATTTTATCTGTCGTAAGATTAAAGAGCGTGGAGATGTGGGTCATCTAAAAAATCTTCAGAAATATCTGGTCCCCACTGACTATTCAGTCCGACCGGCATATCCCACCTTTGTGCGGTATGTTTGCTGTTAACGACGTCACCATCGGTCCAATGCTCGTGTATACGTCCCCATGGGTCTCGCCAATAATCATAAATTTGACTACCGAGCATATGCCTACCTATACCCCAAGCATGTTTGTAACCTTTCGATTTCAGATAGTTATGGCCAGTCTGTACATCATCAAAATCAGCCACTTCAAATGAGAGATGGTTGAATTCCGCATGATCAGATTGAATGCCAAGTAAAACATGGTGGTCTACGTAGGCTTGACCAGCATCGATATGGTTAAAAGTCATCATATCGACGCTTTCATCTTCTCCACTTTTGACGGTATCGGTAGTCGCTAGTCCGAGAGTTGACTGGTACCATTTATTGAATTTGACCAGATCTTTTGTTTTAACAACGACATGAGCACTTCTCTTGACGAGGCTTGATTGTCCAGGATTAAGAGAAACACGCTGGAGATCCGTGCGAAGGTTTTTATTTTTACCTGTATTGATCAGAACATCTCGAACCTCGAGATCATCTAAATTTTCCAACCCGTAGATTACTTCTATGATGCGACCGTCGGGATCCGTAAGTGTAACGCGACTACCGCCACCAGGTTCATCTATTTCATGAATTTCACTCGCACCTGGAACTTTAGAGACTTTCTCCAAATCATCATAGCTCCTTGCCCACCACGCCATGCCTATGTGGCTCGGCTCACCAAGTTCCGTGACATGAAGGTGATGGTCACCGTCTGTTCCACGCATATACAGAGCTTTCTTGGTACGGTCAGCTCTAACCATTCCAAAATCGACAAGAAACTCTTCCATCCTATCAAGGTCAGGTGCCCCCAAACGTCCATAGGCCAAATCAATAACTTTAATCATTTCTCCCTCCTATTCACATCCCCAGTTTTCTAGGACATCTACTCGTTTAAATTATATCTCATCTGGACCGGGTTCCAATCCAAGTGCAACTCGGCCATAGGTCCCACCGCACCGATCCCAACCAATAGCAATATGGTTGCTAGCAGCTTTGACGTCTCGATACTGCCGCTGGAATGTTTCGTTCAAATACAAACCATGCGCACCAGACGCTTCGAACAATCGTTCCACGGCTCGTTTGGAAAGTGTGCATGCGTAGGCAGTATCTCTTCGCATCCTAGCGCGCTTCTCGACTGAAAGTTGACCAAATTCGCGCATTCCAGAAGATGCTTCTTCAGCAATGCGCAATAGAAGAACGCGAGCGAGATCAATCTCGACAGACGACTCAGCGACGCGCAATTGCATACTTTCCCTTTCAGCTACTGCGACATTTCGCTGAGAGCGTGCCTTGGTAAATTCCAGATACTCTTCAAGCGCACCTTCGGCGGCTCCTACAACAACGGATGCCAAAACCGATGGCGGTACCGCCAAATAAGGTGTCTGATAAATCTTGTCTTCATGGCAGGTCGTTCCGGGTGCTGTTCCTTGGCGCTGATCGGTCCGCGTGATAATTCGATGGTGGGGAACTAACACATCTTTGACGGAAACATGACAGCTTCCTGAGCCGGTAATTCCCATAACGTGCCAAGTGTCTTCAATATCCAAACATTCAGCCGGAACTAAACACAAATGATGAGTAAGCTCACCCGTCTTGGCGTGAGGCATCATAAAACCTAGTTCGGCCCAATTGCCATGAGCCACACCGCTAACAAACCCCCACCTGCCACTAACAATTACACCATCATCCGTTCTTTCTCCTTTACCGCTTGGAGCTACGCCGGAAACTACTAGTTGATCTGGATTGTTTCCCCAAACTTCCTGTTGCGCCTGTTCGGGATACATCGTGACGTCGAGCACATGAACCGAATACACAGCAGCAACCCAGGCTTGAGAGGCATCTCCTTGAGCCAAAGCCATAATAACTGACAGCATGGTTTCCCAATCGGCTTGGTGGCCACCGTACTTTTTTGGCTGCAGGCTTTTTAATACACCAGAGTCAATATAATCTTGGGCCGTTTCCTTGGGCGTTTTTCTGGCTATTTCTGCATCACGAGCGCGCTCCCTCAAAAGAGGTTTAAGCGCTATCGCTCTATCAACAAGCTCCTGATTCATTTTACCTACCTTCCGCACAGAAATGGAACAATTTTTTTTAGCACATAAGAAAAATATTTAAAATAATTTTTATGGGAACTCCGGTTCGGCCACAACGGTAAAAGGTTTTTAGCCAATAGGGTATCCCGATATTCCTGCGGCAGTTCTTCAAGAGTTCCTAAATTCGCCATATGACCCCTCCTAAGCTCTCACATTTTTCAAAGCCTGCCGATCAACTTTTTGGGTGCCGGTCTTGGGAAGCTCGTTCATATATTGAATATGGCGGGGGTATTTATGCGGCAACAGCGATTGTTTGACAAAATTCTTAAGCTCGAGAGAGAACTCATCTCCAACTAGTATGGACGAGCTTGGCACTACATAGGCAACCACTGTCATCCGCGCGTCGGCCATTTCCTCAGCTAGAACCGCACACTCTTTCACTTCAGGATGTTCGGCGAGGGCCATTTCTATTTCATGCGGCCATAACCATTGCCCGGAAACTTTAACGAGATCATCC
The DNA here is from genome assembly GCA_016777585.1 of Rhodospirillales bacterium. GTDB lineage: Bacteria > Pseudomonadota > Alphaproteobacteria > Rhodospirillales > UBA2165 > TMED23. Next base: position 91,884 of record JADHRD010000001.1, read on the forward strand.
GCACGGCCTTTAAAAAAGTAAAAACCGTCAGCATCTCGAATAAACCGGTCACCTGTCCACAACCATTCGCCACGCATTGTTTCACTGGTCTTATCTGGACGGTTCCAATAAGTCTCAGCACCTGAAATCCCGCTAACTTCCATGATACCTTCCTCACCGTCAGGTACTTCCTCGCCAGACGCATCAAGCAATCGAATGGCGTAACCCGGCACGCGCTTTCCTGCGGAACCCAGTTTTTTCTCTGCTTCAGTATTGGAGAGATAAATATGGAGCATTTCGGTAGAGCCCAGACCTTCGACAATTTCTTGCCCAAATCTATCTCGCCAACTATCAAAAATATTCTTCGAAAGCACTTCGGCGGCGGAGAGGCATAGCCGAACAGAAGTTAGATCAGCTGATTGAGAACCCTCATGATTGATCAAGGTATTAAATGCTGTTGGTAATCCGAACAAAACAGTTGGATGATGTTTGGCTATCTGGTCAAAGATGCGTCCGGGTTCAGGACGCCCCGATGCCAGAACAGCGCTTGCCCCGGCAGCCAACGGAAACATAACCGAATTACCAAACCCATAAGCGAAAAAAATCTTTGGAATTGAATAACAAACATCTCCTGGCGCCAGTTTAATAATGTTTTGCGCGAAAGCCGTATTTGCATAGAGCAAATCCTCGTGACGATGGACGACACCTTTGGGCCGACCAGTCGTACCAGAGGAATACATCCAAAGTGACATATCGTTCTTTGAAGTTGGAACCTCCTCAAGATCGACAGAGGCATTTTCGACAACCTCCCAAGCTATTCTGGTTCCAGTCGCCTCACCGACCACCACGACTTTGGTGCAATTCGTGTCGACAAGTAGCTCTTCGCTGAAAATATCCTGCATATCTTCAGAAACGATCGCAGCTTTAGCCTCACTATCCGTCAACATATAGCGAATGGCATCTTCCGTTGAGAGAGTATTCGTTAAGATTGGAACACACCCCACTTTCATGGATCCCATGATCGCTGCGGGATAAGCGGGCTCATCATCCAGGAAGAGCATAATCCGGTCACTAGGTTTGACTCCAAATTGCAGAAGCATGTTGCCAATCTGGTTTGCTTCGCCAGCAAGTTGGTCATAGGTTCGATTGCCCGCATCGGAATAGACGGCTACTTTGGAACCTTCCCTTTGCGATATATTGTCAAACAACAATCGAGAAGCATTATAAATATTAGGACATGAATAGGCGATCTCATCGGCCATTTTTTGTTTAATAGACACTTGGCTCATCACAAAGCAGCTTCCTTTTCTCGTAGGTTTAACTGCTCGACAAATCGAGGAGATATTTTTGCGACGTCCTCAATTGAAAGCCGACCCGATCTCAACGCGTAACTCCTCGCCAACTCCCACGGGTCCAACGCCATATGTTCACCAAAGTTCTCGTACCAAAGTGCAGAAGAAAGAGCGGCTGCGGTGAGTTTTGTGAGCACCGGCTGTCGCTTCTCTTGGTAGGCCGGCAATGCTTTTGTTACGTCAAAATCGTTTTCCTTCAAAGCGTCGACAAGAGCAATGACATCCTCCATCGCGAGGCGCGTTCCAGACCCAATTGAATAGTGCGCGGTGTGCAAAGCATCGCCAACCAGCACACGGTTTTTATGATACCAACGGGCATTCTCCAAAACTGGAAAACGCCGCCATATCGAGTTATTATTTATAAGTGCGTGTCCTTCAAATTCCTCGACAAATATGCCTTCACAGATCTTACGATACTCTTCTTCCAGCATGTTCTCAAAGCCGGCATTCCGAAAAGCAACTTCATCACATTCGACGAGAAATGTACTTTGATTTGGTGAAAACCGATAATGATGGACATTAAAAAATCCGTATTCAGTTTCTTTGAAGGTCTGCGTTAGTGTTTCAAAAGGTTTCGTTGTCCCGTACCAGCAGAACCGGTTGTGTAGAAAATAGGTTTTCTCACCATAAGACTGAGGCGCTTCAGCACGTACCACGGAATTCAAACCATCTGCCGCAATGACCAAATCGGCGCCGTCAAAGACTGACAGAGAATCGATGCGCATATCGTATATAGGTTTTACACCTACTTTTGCTGCTTGCTGTTGAAACAACTTAAGCATTTCCAGACGACCAATCGCGCTGAAACCAATGCCATCAACCTTCACTTTCTCACCCTTATGGGAGATCGTTATGCCGTCCCAGGTCTCCATTTTAGGTTCAATCAGATCAGCCGTTTCTGGGTCTCCTTCCCTCAGAAATTCAAGGGCGCGCTTTGAAAAGACGACCCCAAACCCCCAGGTTGCATCCGCGGGAGACTGATCAAAAATCTGAATATCTGCGTCAGGCTTAGCTCGCTTTATTAGCGTTGCCGCGTAGAGCCCTGCAGGTCCGGCCCCAAGAATTCCGATACGCATTCCGCATCCCCTTCGTTCACTTTAACCACAAGACAATCATATAATAATTTATACAATATACAATCTATTATTTTTTAGATAAGTAATAAAAATAGATGACCCACCAGCACGATAAATCCGACACCCAATAAAATAGGCGCCAACCAATCTCTATGGTCGACGCCTTAAATATTATTATTGTCCTTTAATCTGATTTAATTCAGGTACAGTTCGATCCTAATCAGCAAGTTATTAAATCTATTTTTGCCATGGCCGCTCATAATCTTTGGCCATATGCCCAGACCCATCTTGATCTCCTTCCGAGAACAACCAACCGTACCCCCCTTTTGGATTTGAGAGAATCTCCCAGGCATTTCCATCTTTATCCCAAAAGTAGAAACTGTAGGTACCATGCTGCTTAATGGGTTTCGTAATATTATCGAGCCCCCATTTCTCAGCCTGTTCTTCACACAAACGATGACACTCATCAACCTCTTCGTCGGTATCCACATCAAGGCCATTATGAAACAATAGTCCCATTTTCGTTTTTTTGCTTCCGCGCTTAACAGCGGCGTAGGTATGCGTGCCTCCCAAACGAATCATCAAGGAAATCGGACTGGTCCGAACGACCTCCAACCCTAAAAATTCTTCATAAAACTTTCGACTTGCATCAACGTCGTCAACTTCAAGCGTACCGTGAGAAAGGAACTTGAGCTTCAATACAGGCTCTACATTTTTGTCCGGCATTTCCGGTACTCCCTAAATATTTCTATTACCTAAATCAAAAACTGGCTATTTTTTTCTTTATAAAAAAGTATATTATATTATATATCATCTATTGTACAATATATTTTTAATTTCGTTTTTCACAAACGACAACTTCCAAATATCATTCAACAACGGCTACCTTAAGAAAAAGCCATCAAAATACTCAAACATAAAAGTTGTTATCCGGACCTTATCAGTATAGAAATATTTGTATGATTCCAGCAAAGAGTTCTAGTTCAAATAAAAATGAGCCTGCAGGTAAAGATGTGCCTACAGGTAAACGTCGTGGCATTAATTCGGTTGAAATCAGTATAAAAATTCTGGATGCCATTACAGAATTAGAGCAACCAGCCTCGTTGACCGATATATCCAATCAAGTAGGAATGGGCGTTAGCCAAACCCATCGCTATGTCTCAAGCTTTCTAAATTGCGGCATCCTTCGACAAGAACCCAATTCAACTCTCTATAAATTGGGCCCTAAGGCACTTCAAATCGGGCTTTCAGCGATTGCTGCCAATGATCCAATTTCTCTGACGGATATTATGGCGCGTCAATTTTCCATCGAAAATCGCGCGACAATCTTAATGACTGTTTGGGGAAATAACGGCCCGACAATTATTCGTTGGTATCATGGCCAGCCACCAATCTATACGATCCTGACAATAGGTTCTGTGTTGCCGGTAACCCAATCGGCAACGGGCCGGATGTTTATGGCACACCTGCCAGAGAGTTTTGTCGAACCCATGCTAAAAAATGAAGGCTGGAAAACACCGCTTGGGCGAAACCCAAAGCTTATCAAGGGTAAAGAAAAAATCTTAAAAGACGGTTTTGCCGACGTCGATGGCACGGTTGTTCCAGGCCTTCGCGCCTATGCCACCCCAGTTTTTGGTGCAGACAACCAATTAATCGCTGTACTTTCAGTCGTTGGCTCTGATCAGATCGATCGGTCAATGGATAAAAAATGGATAGCGGAACTCAAAACCCAGTGCAAAGAGTTATCAGCCGAACTGGGCGCGACCTAGAATCCTCTATATCCCTTTTATAAAAGAGCAAGGGAGATTGATGGGAATACTATGATGAGCCCAAGAACAATTATCATTGTCAGCATAAACGGAAATGCACCGGTAAAAATTTCCGTCAAAGATATTCTGCTATCATCTAAATTTGCTTGAATGACGAAACATGCCATTCCGAGCGGTGGTGTTAACAAACCGACCTCAATGGCAAGAACCGTAACAATCCCGAACCACACCAAGTCAATTTGATTACCTTCCATTAAAGGTAAAACAAAAGGCAACACGATTAACATAATGGATACCGAGTCCAAAAAGGTACCCAAGATTAGCAGGACGAATACGTAACCCAGCAAGATCACAAAATAATTTAGGCCCGCCTCACTGATCATCGCACTGACATCTCCAGGTATGCCCGTCATTGTAAGCATCGAAGCGTAAAGTTGGGCTGATATAAGCAAAAAACAAATAGAGGATGTGACATAGCCTGTCTCCATTGCCACACCCCAAAGTTTCTTAATCGTCAATTTTTTGCGGACAAATCCGATTATAAGCGCACCTAGCGTTCCAACCCCGCCGGCTTCAGTAGGCGTAAACAAACCGCCATATATCCCGCCTAAAACAATCATCATTAATATCACGATTGGGAAAAGAAGTTTCCATGTATCATTCTCTTCAACCAAATCTATATCTTGCGCAAAGTCGCCCTCCGATTGCTTTACAAACTTAGGTGTAAAGACAGACATAAAATAAATCGCGACGACAAAGGCCAAAGCGAGAAGCACACCAGGTATAATCCCGGCAATAAATAAATCTCCAACAGATGTTTCTGTTAATACGCCATAAATAATGAGAAGAAGGCTGGGTGGAATGAGCATACCGAGAACGGAGGACCCGGCCACGACACCCACGGCGAATTTAGGGGTGTAGCTATGTCGGATCATTTCAGGAACCGCAACCTTAGTGAATATTGATGCGGAGGCGATCGAAGTTCCTGTTACAGCAGCGAAAACGGCATTCGCACCGACCGTCGAAACCGCTAATCCGCCTTTAAGACGCGAAAATAATCGGTTTGCAGCCGTGAAAGTATCTTTGCCTATATCACCTGCGGCTATTAGCAGACCCATCATGACAAAGAGGGGAATAACTCCGAAAATATAAAAGGAGATTTTTTCCGCGGCCGCGAGCGCCATAAGCTTTCCGGCAATTTCAAAATCTTTCATAAGCCAGACAGATAAAAAGGATACCGTTATCATGGCAAAAGCAATGTGCATACCGGCCTGGATCAGCACAAGCAAAGAGATGATGGCTAGGATGCCAATTTCGAAATTTCCCAGTTCCATGGCTATTTCGAAGAACCGCTCCCTGTCTTTTTTAAGTTAAAATAAAGGAACAACAAAATCTGCACGAATAGCGCCGCACAACCGATCAAAATAAGAAGTTTTATGGGCCATACAGGAATGGTCATTACACCCGGTGTACCTCGATAATAACCTCTTTCAAGCGATTGCTGGAAAAGCGGGATACTGAAATAGAAAATCAGACCAACAATCACCAATCCATTTAAATCGAATAGGAGCGTCAAAAATCTAGCGAAAACAGGCTTTCGAGTAGCCAGAGCATTGAACAATACATCCGACCGAATAAATCGTTTATGCCTCAGTGTGTCCGCGGCTTGCAACCAAACTATGGCGACGATCGCCAGCCCGACAAATTCAGCCACGCCAGGTAGTGGCTGGTTGAAAAACCCGCGCCCAAATACATCAACATTTACGACGACGACCATCGCAAGAATGCCAACAGCTCCAAGCGCATTAAGAATAAAAGTAATAGAGCCGACCGTAACATTGATCTTGTCTTTAACACTCATAACCGCCTCTATTACCTTTCACAGGGAGTTAGGATATATTCCTTATCTATAATTTATTCTTTGTCCCAATTGCGGATTGGTTTTGCACCGGCTTTACGGACACCGTTCATATAGCTGGACAGAATCTTATTCCCG
>JADHRD010000134.1 GCA_016777585.1 Rhodospirillales bacterium
TTTGATGAATATCATGGGGTCCAAATTTTCCAACCATGCCTACTTCTAATCTATATTTTTTTGTTTCTTGTATTTCAGCGTATCCAGCCTTTGATTTATCATCTAATCTTCGATATTCAGTCATATCTGTAAATTTTTTGGCCTGGCCATATACGGCCCAAGATGCTCCATGGTCATGAGGGGGCGATTTACGGCCTTCCTTGAATTTATGGGCATAGATAATAAAGCCTGTATCTTCATCTTTATATAACTCGCTGACACCATACCCGGCATCTGGACCACAGGTTTTTTCTATGAATTCTGGATTTTCGCCAAGTAATCGCTCAAGTTTTTGACGAATAGCTTCTATATCTGCTTTCCCACTATTTTGGTCATACGATTCTTTACAATCATTACAAAACGTATCAAATTCATAGCTCATAATTAATTCTCCCGTTTTTGAACGTTAAATATGTTATTTTTATTCTCTCAGGTTATAATTAGATGATATTTAGAACTTCTGGATTTTAATAAATAAAATTGTTATGTGTAAAGGATTGAATTGTTATTAAAAGCTGTATTTTCAGCTCGTGAAATAACGCTTAAAGTTATTGAAACATATAAATTCATGAATGCCCAAAATCCGTTTGCAACGGCCATAGTCTTATTTTTACAATTATGGAGATTATATTGACGATTGATTTACATGCACACTTTGCACCCCAAGAATTAGTTGAAGAGTTAACAAAAAGAAATATTCCACCTTTTGTAAAGAAAAATAGCTCTGGTGACAGAATATTCCAAATGCCCCATGGCATTCTGCAGTTTGGAGATGATTTTGTTAATATGGATCTAAGACTTGAATTTATGAAAAAAATGGGGGTCGATCATCAGTTGCTATCTTTCCCAGGTTTGTTTGGTGTCGATAGTCTTAATGTTACCGAGTCACTTCCGCTGGTACAAATTTTTAATGATAATGTATCAAAACTTCAAAAAAAATTTCCTGATAAATATTCAGGCTTAGCTTCACTTCCGATGGCAGATATCGATCTTGCCGTTAAAGAATATAGAAGGGCGCGTCTTGAACTCGGACTTTTGGGAGCGATTTTACCAAATAATTATTTTTTATCAGAAGAGCATGCTCAGTCTATTTCTCCAATTTTTAAAATAGCACAGGAGATAGGAGGGCATATTTTTATTCATCCAGGACGCCGACCCGATGAAGTTCCTAAAGAATATTTACCCCAAAAAACATTATTTGCTGATTTTATGGCGGAAAGATTGGCTTTAACAGTTCAACATAACGTCGGACATTGCGCGGTCACACTGCTATTTAGTGATTTTTTAACTAATTATCCTGATGTCTCAATCCATGTAGCAAATTTAGGCGGAACATTGCCGATGGTTATAGAAAGAATGGATAATGTATCATTCACACGTACCCCTGATGCTGCACTTCCAAGCACAAAAGTTCGCGGTCTTTACGTTGACTGTTCTTCTTTGGGGCCAAGGTCAATTGAACTAGGAGCGGCTATATTTGGCGCAGACAAAATCGTTTTTGGAACAGATTGCCCAATTTTTTCCACTGAGAGATCCCTGGATGCAGTTAAACATTCTAACTTAACTGACAACAATAAAAACCTGATACTATCAATTAATGCGACAGAGTTACTTAAAAAAGTTAGGTAAATAATATGCTCAATGAAGAATGCAAAAGTCATGAAGAAATAGTACGATCCTTTCTTGATGCGATGGAGTCGCGTGCGCTTAATGATGCCCACAATTATGTAAGTGAAGACTTCAAGATGCTGTTTCCAGGGGGAAAAATATTTTTCAAGACTGAAGAAATGATTGAGTGGGGTAAAACGCGATATAAATGGATAAAAAAATCATATGATATTTTTGTCTCAGCAAAGCATAAAGATAGAAATATAGTGTATTGTAATGGAATGCTATTTGGTGAATGGCTAAATGGCCTAGAATTTAACAATATTAGATATATCGATAAGTTCACGTTCGACAATAATAAAATTTGTATCCAAGAGGTTTGGAATGACCTCGGAGAAGTAAAACGCTAAATCAACTATTTAGTTTTCGATTTGTGGGTTTTGAAAATTTATTTAGTTTTTTCTGTTAGAAGATTAGTACAGTTATATGTTTTTAATTTATCGGTAAATTTAGCAAATGAATAATGTTTTTCTGGCCAATTGCGCTGCTGCGGTCGCATCTCTTAGCGCAGGCGCATCAATTGTAGCGACACGTTTTGTTGTCGGCGATTTAGAGCCTATTTCACTTGCATTTTATCGCTATTTGGTAGCCTCGATATGCCTAATACCAATTCTTTTTTGGGGTTTTGCCCGCTTTAAAATTAAAAAACATGATATTATCCCTATAATTTTTTTGGGTTCTCTTCTGTATGCTATTTTCCCGTGGTTATTTTCTCTATCTTTGTTTTATACTTCCGCCGCTTTTGGCGCAATTGGGTTAGCCACTCTTCCCATTATAACACTTATTGTGGCATTTTTTTTTAAAAGGGAGTTGTTAAACAGATTAAAAGTTATGGGGGTTTTACTAGCTTTTTTAGGTGTTGTAATCGCTGTTAGCCAAAGTTTAGATAATTCTGAGTCTAATCAAAATCATATTTTGGGTATTAGTTTGATGGTTTGTGCTGCAACCATAGCCTCTATTTATTCGATATTTTGCAAGCGTTATATCATGGATTACGGACCAATATTTTTTTCAGCGTTATCAATGCTTACTGGAATGTTGACTTTATTTCCCTTTGTTTGGTTGTTGAGAGATTTATCGATTATCATAAGTTTAGATTATTATTCGTGGATTTCATTAATATTTTTAGGAGTTATTGGCGGCGCATTTCAATTTACTGCATATACCTGGGCTCTAAAATGGTTAACTCCAACCAGGGCGGCTGTTTATTTGACCTTAAATCCGATTTCGGCAATTTTTATCGCATATCCAGTTTTGGGTGAGACAATTACGATCAGCGCTCTTATTGGATTAGTTTGCGTGTTATCAGCTATTTTTTTAGTCAATTATGCAAGAAAAGTTAATAAATAATTATAGTAAAAAATATTTATCTTTGTTTTAGTATAAATATTTAGATTTAGTTATTATTTAGACTAAATCATGATAATCCGTGATTTATCATCATTTTTATTTACCGAGCGTTTTGGTTGAATTATATTTTACATGTTAAAAGGTTCTGATTATTAGAATAGATATATTTAAAATTAAGGAGAATTAAAATGTCGCGAATTGAGATGGTCGATCTGGATGTCGAAGATCAAGAAATACAGAATATGTTTCACGCCGTTACGCAGATGTTAGGAAGAGTTCCTAATTCTTATCGAACTCTCGCAAAATCTCCTTTGGTCGCAAAGATGCTTGTCCCATTTAATGCAACTATCCAAAGGGAGGGAGCAGGGAGCGTTCTCTCCGCCAAGCTTAAAGAAATGGTTGTAATAAAAACTAGTCACATAAATCAATGTAATTATTGATTTGCTCATAATACGTCGCTTGGTCAAGCGGCAGGAATTACTGAAGAGCAGGTCATTCAAATTGGTACTGACGAATATTTGACGTCTGACTTATTTTCAGAACGTGAAAAAGTCGCGATATTGTGGGGTACACACGTTACTCTTAACACGGCTAAGAATGAAATTGAAATATTTAAGAGATTAAAAAAGTCTTTTTCTGAAACAGAAATTGTCGATCTAACATTAATATGCTGTTTTTTCAATTTTTTCAATCGTTTAATGGATTCTTTGGATGTTCCAGTTGAACCTCAAGATGAGGTAGATAAGATTAAAACATCTGTTAATCTCGATCCGGATAAAGTTAAAAGTTATTTGGAAACTACTATTGAAAACTGGCCTACGAGCTTTCCTGAGCCAAATTCAGATTAATAATTATTATAATAACGATCTGGTGAGACACCACTAGGCAAAAAAGCCCGGTTTATAAACTGAACTAGCTAAATTTTGTTTAATTCTTTGAAAAAATTTTTTTTCTCGCTTATAAATCAGTTGGTTATAATATTTAGTTCTTGGTACGAATTCTGCATAACTATCCTTATATTCGTAAAATTTGTTAGTTCATCATAAGGATTTATAAATGTCATTATTAAAAATTACTGGAGAATTCTCCGCCTTACTCAGTTTATTTGTTGTTGCTTATTTGATGTTTATTATTTCTTAATAAGCTACTTAGAATAAAGATAGTAGCTGGTACCGTTCCGGCAAGAAAAAAAGCGATAGCCATGGATAGAGGTGTTCCATCGGACAGATAGCTTATTAAAATAGCAACGGTTGCGCCACATAACTGGCGAAAGCATCCTAATATAGATGAGGCTAATCCAGCTTTTTCTGGGAATGGGGTTACTGCTCCAGCCATTGCTTGTGGGGTTAATATGTTCTCACCGATCCGTTGCACAAAATATGGCATTATAATCGTTACTGGACTAAAAAAACCATTATACGCAAGTACAAATGATGTTGAGCCTGCAACGGTTGTAATTGCTAAACCAATACCTATTATTTGATTTATTCCCAGTCTAACTGAAATTTGACTGCTTATGAATGAACCGATCATGCTCCCGCACATTACAATTGCGAATTGCCATGCATAAGTTGATGGTTCTTGTTGCAACTGCGTAATGAGTAGATCGGGAGAAATTGATAGAAACGCATAAAGTGAACTTACTGAAAGTGATCCGATTAGTGTATAATAAATATAGGTTCGATTTGAAATAATAGACTTAATATTTACAACAATACTTTTAAATTCTAACGCTTCCCGGTCAATTTGCCTTATTGTTTCTTTAAAGCCAAACATGGCGAGCAATATTAGAACGATTCCAAATGAAGACATGTAAACAAAAACAGATGTCCAACTATAATATGCTAAAAGAAAGCCTCCAATAAAAGGGTTTAAAATTGGCATTATCGTTGAAACAGTCCAAATATTTGATAGAATTCGGGCAGCTTTCTCGTGTGAATATAAATCTCTAACGATGGCAACACTTAATATTCTGCCAGCGGCACCACCTATTCCTTGTACCAATCTCGTTAAGGACAAAGTCTCAATATTTGTGCAGTAAGGTGCAAATAACGCCGCTATAATAAATAAACTCAACCCCAGAACTACAACTGGTTTTCTGCCAAACCGGTCTGACATAGGACCAAGTGTAATTTGTCCTATTGCATTCCCAATTGTAAAAATTCCGAGGGTAACGCCAATTGTACTCGTTTCAACTGATAAAGATTGCGCGATCGCCGGCACTGCTGGCAAGAATGTATCTACAGCCACAGGGTTTAGAGAAGATATCCCAGCCATTAAAATTATAAATATGATCAAGTTGGAGAAATTCATCAAGTTTGTTTAATCGTATTTGATAACAAACACGTTATGACTGTAAGAATGCCTGCAATTAAAAGAGC
>JADHRD010000033.1 GCA_016777585.1 Rhodospirillales bacterium
TTCTATTGGCGAGAGTGATATTCATGAAGGTGAAGATATTCTCGAATTAACAGAGCAAATGATTGCACAACCGGCACCAAATGTTGGTGCAGGTGAAGCTATTGTATCTCCGGGGGTAACCGTTAATTCAACAGACGCATTGCAAGAATTGGCTAAAGCTCTGCTGAATAAGAGAGATATTGGTATCGGAAATCGAGATATGACCTTAGAGGGTCTGGTTCGTGAGTTGTTGCGGCCCTTATTAAAAGAATGGATGGATCAGAATTTACCTTATTTAATCGAACGATTAGTAAAAAAAGAAATTGATCATATGGTTAATCGAGCCGAGCGACTTGATCTCTAGTTTTAGACTTAATTCATAATCATTGATCTTAAATCAAATCTTTTTTGCATCAATAAACATTCAGAATTTACATGATTTTTTAGCATGATATTGTCTAAGTATTAATTGCTAGATGTAAATTTATTGTTTAATTAAGAAGTATCAAATGTTAGAAAAGAAGTATAATCATAAAAAAGTTGAGGCTACTCTTTATAAGTCTTGGGAGCAGACTGGTAGCTTTAAACCAGGCCAAAATAAAAGCGGAGAGCCATACTCCATAGTAATACCGCCTCCAAATGTGACGGGTAGTCTGCATATGGGGCACGCATTAAACAATACTCTTCAGGACATTTTGACAAGATATCATCGTATGATTGGAAGAGACGTCTTGTGGCAACCTGGTTGTGATCATGCTGGTATTGCCACCCAGATGGTTGTTGAGCGTCAACTCGAGACAGAAGGTAAGACCAGGCATGATTTTGGCCGAGAGGCATTTATAAATAAAATCTGGGAGTGGAGGGAAGAGTCTGGTGGCACAATTGTTGAACAACTCCGACGATTGGGGGCCTCTTGCGATTGGTCGCGCGAACGTTTCACGATGGATGAAGGTTTGTCCTTGTCTGTAAAAAAAGTGTTTGTTGAGCTCTTTAAGCAAGGTCTGATTTATAGAGATAAACGCTTAGTAAATTGGGACCCTAAACTCCATACTGCAATTTCCGATTTAGAAGTTGAGCAGCGCGAAGTTGTAGGGCAAATGTGGTACTTCAATTATCCAATTGAGGGATGTAATGGAGAATTTATAACGGTTGCGACCACTAGACCGGAAACAATGCTTGGTGACACTGGAGTTGCAGTTCATCCAGATGATGATCGTTATTCTGATTTCGTAGGCCGTAATGTTATTTTACCAATAACGAATAGGAGAATACCCATTGTAGCTGATAGCTATTCAGATCCAGAAAAAGGCAGTGGTGCAGTAAAAATTACTCCCGCCCATGATTTTAATGATTTTGAAGTTGGTCAGCGTAATAATCTAGAGCTCATTAATATATTTGATGCTAATGCAAATTTGAATTCCAACGTGCCACTTAATTTTCAAGGAATGGATAGATTTAAAGCGCGTAGTAAGATAGTTGCTGAAATGAAACAATTGGAACTTTTAATAAAAGTTGAAGATAATGATATGACGGTACCGTATGGGGATCGGTCCGGTGTTGTCATTGAGCCTTTTCTTACAGATCAGTGGTTTGTAAATGCAGAAAAATTAGCTAAACCGGCCATTGAAGCTGTTAAAATTGGAAATATAAAATTTATACCAAAACAGTGGGAAAAGACTTATTTTGAATGGATGCGAAATATTCAACCTTGGTGTATCTCTCGTCAAATTTGGTGGGGCCATCAAATCCCAGCTTGGTTCGGACCAGATGGGCATTTTTTTGTTGAGCTAACAGAGGAAGAAGCAGAAAAAAGCGCCTTTAAATATTACGGAGAAAAAGTTGAATTAAAGAGAGATCCAGATGTTTTAGATACCTGGTTCTCGTCAGCTCTATGGCCTTTTTCCACTCTTGGATGGCCCGAAGGTAGAGTTGATGTTGAGCGGTTTTATCCAACAAATGTCCTTGTAACTGGTTTTGATATTATATTTTTTTGGGTTGCTCGGATGATTATGATGGGTTTGCATTTTCTTGATGAAGTTCCATTTCATGAAGTGTATATACATGCTCTTGTCAGGGATGAAAATGGACAAAAAATGTCTAAGTCAAAAGGAAATGTAATTGACCCGATCAATCTTATTGACATTTTTGGTGCGGATTCTCTGAGAATGACACTGGCTGCTCATGCGGTTCAAGGAAGGGATGTTAAACTCTCAGAGAGTAGGGTCGAAGGTTATCGTAATTTTACAACTAAGCTTTGGAATGCTGCTAGATTTTGCGAAATGCATAATTGTGAAATGAAATCCGGATTTGATCCACATAATTGCAAACACCCTGTCAATAAGTGGATCGTAAGTAAACTATCGACTGTGACTTCTGTAATTTCAGGTGGAATTGAAAGCTATAAGTTCAATGAGGCTGCTAATCATGCTTATCAGTTTACGTGGGGTACATTTTGCGATTGGTATATTGAACTGTCAAAGCCCATTTTTTTTGGAGAGGATGAGACTGAAAAAGAAGAGACGCGTTCAACAGCTGCGTGGGTTTTGGATCGTCTCATAACAATTCTTCATCCTTTTATGCCTTTTATTACTGAGGAGTTATGGCAACAAACGGGACCTAAAAAAGAAAAAATGTTAATATTGTCCTCTTGGCCTGAGCCTTTGGATTTATATGATGAACTTGCTGAACATGAAGTAGACTGGGTTCTCCGTTTAATAACCGAGGTTCGTTCAATGCGTGCTGAACTTAACGTGCCAGATAAATCCAAGATAATACTCATACTAAAGGAGCCTGAAGAAATTGCCATTAAGTCTGTCAGGGAACACACTGAACTTATAAAAACACTAGCTCGTCTAGACTCAATAGATTTTTCAGATGCTGCGATCCCTTCCAACTCAGCGCAAACTGTGCTTGGCTCGACAACACTAATTATTCCTCTTGATGATATTTTTAATGTTGGCGAAGAAAAAATAAGGTTAGGTCGAGAAATTAACACCCTTGACGAAGAAATTATGCGAATTGATAAGAAGTTAGAGAATAAAAACTTTACTTCCAAGGCCCCCCAGAAAATTATTCAAGAACAAAAGGATAAGCGAGAAGGATATGAGAGTTCTCGCGCAAAACTTCAGGATGCTCTTTCTAGGCTCTAAAAAAGTGGATTGGGGCGGTAATTCGCTTAAAATTACTTTGCACGCCGTTAATATTTTTTCTTTAATCTAGTATAAAACTGTATACACTGTAAAATAATTAAACTATTGGGCAGGGTTTTATGGATGTAAGTATGTTGGATATGGCTATTAAGGCGGCCATCGCACTCTCTGATCCAATAAGACTTTCTTTTTTAGGTCTTGGTGTCGTTATTGGATTAACGCTTGGTGTTATACCTGGATTAGGCGGTTTAGTAGGCTTGTCACTATTACTTCCGTTTACTTTTGCAATGGATCCAATAACAGCTTTCGCATTTTTAATGGGGCTTTCAGCAGTCGCCGCTACTTCTGATACCATTCCAGCGGTTTTATTCGGAGTTCCAGGAACAGTCGCTTCTGCAGCTACGATATTAGACGGTTTCCCTATGGCCAGGAATGGTGAAGCTGGACGCGCTTTTGGTGCGGCGTTTACAGCATCGGTGCTAGGTGGCTTATTTGGCGCGGTTCTTTTGGGAATAAGTATTCCGGCGTTAAGACCTTTTATGCTATCAATTGCTTCTCCAGAGCTATTGGCAATATGTATATTCGGTTTATCTCTTGCAGCTGTTTTGGCGGGTGGCTCGCCAATGAAAGGCTTAATTGCAGTTTGTCTAGGGTTAATTGTTGCAGCAACTGGTGAAGATTCTGGTGGTGGAGAGTTGCGCTGGACATTAGATACCTTGTATTTATATGACGGTTTTAGAACCGTTCCCATTGCGCTTGGTTTATTTGCAATACCTGAGATAGCGGATATGGTTATTCAAAGATCAACTATTCATCAAGGTAGTAAAGCAACTTTAGTTACACGAAAATCGCAATGGCTTGGTGTTAAAGACACATTTAAAAACTGGTTTTTGGTGTTAAGGTGCTCATCAATAGGTGCGGCTCTTGGTGCTGTGCCGGGTGTGGGGGCTCCTATATTGGATTGGGTTGCTTATGGTCATGCAGCTCGCACCGAAAAAGATGCGGACAAAACTTTTGGCAAAGGAGATGTTAGAGGTGTTATTGCCTCCGAGTCTTCAAATAACGCCAAAGAAGGTGGTTCTCTAGTTCCAACTATAGCCTTTGGTGTTCCAGGAACAGCGTCAATGGCTTTGATCCTTGGGGCACTTGTGATTCATGGTATAGTTCCAGGGCCTGATATGCTATCAAAAAATCTAGACGTTACATATGCACTTGTTTGGAGTGTAGCTATTGCAAATATACTGGGCGCTGGTATTTGTTTCTTATTCGCCAATCAATTTGCGAAGGTTGCAACTATCAGGATTGGCGTTCTAGCCCCTATTATCCTGGCAATTGTATTTTTAGGAGCTTTTCAAGGAAAACAACACTGGGGCGATATATATACACTTTTAACTTTTGGTATGCTCGGGTTCGCCATGAAAAGACTTCGATGGCCCCGTCCTCCGTTAATTCTAGGCTTTGTTTTAGGAGATTTGATTGAACGATATATGTTTATATCAGCTAATGTTTTTGGGTGGGGTTGGATAACGCGACCAATAACTGCGATAATTTTAATAATTACTATTTATGGACTAATGAGACCTTTAATTCGTCATTATTTTGGTCGATCAAAAGCTAATAAAGCCAAAGTTCAAATGAGAATTAATTTTAATCACATAAATTTGAATTCTGATTTACTTTTTAATATTTTAATGTGCGGTATTTTCATATCAGTCTTATTTGTTTCCGTTGATTGGGAATTTCGATCCCGATTGATGCCTCAAGTAATTGCGATAACGGGTGTTATTTTTTGTTTGATACTCGGTTTTATACATCTTTTTGTGCCGCGAGAATTTGTATCAGTTTTAAAAGGTATAACGCCCAGAGATAAGGTGGTGGGAACAACTGAAACATCTGATTCACATTCAAATAATGTACATATGGATCTGGTAACGGACTTTGGTGATTTATCCAGATCAACAATACGCTTTCGTAGCGCGATATATTTTGGGTGGTGTTTTCTCTACCTCTTATTGGGTGCTGTGGTTGGGCTTTTGCCAGCTATGTTTCTGTTTTTATTGAGTTATTTAAAAATTGATAGTAAGGAAAAATGGTCGACCGTGCTTTTGATAACTATTCCGATGTGGGTAGTAGCATATATTCTTTTTCACCAGGTCCTGCAGGTAGCGTGGCCACAATCGTTTATTGGAGATATTTTTCCAATATTGAGGACAAATGCTGACTTTAGTTTTTTTTAGTTGGCAGGCGTTATTTTTTAATTAATAAAATTTAAGGAGGTTATAATGAAAATTTTTAGACTGATTGGCATAGGTGTTGGTTCTCTGTGTTTTTTGCTAATGACTGGCCAGATGGTTTCTGCCCAATTTTTCAAGGGTAAGACGGTTAGTTTAGTTGTTGGGGCGAGTAATCATGGTACTTATGCTGCATATGCACGCGTTTTGGCGCAACATATGCCAAAATATATTGCAGGTAATCCTAAAATCATATTAAAAATTAAAGGTGGTTCTGGAGGACGGATTGCTGCCAATTACATGCATAACGCTGCCCCTAAAGATGGTTCTATGTTTAGTATTGTTTTGCAGACGGTTCCAGTAAACCAATTTCTTAGTGCAAAGAAATCTCGGTTCGATGTTACTGAGTGGAATTGGATAGGAAATATGTCCCCGTTGATAAATTTTTTGGGACTATGGCATAAGTCGCCAGTGCAATCATTGGAAGAGGCAAAAAAAACATCAGTAAAAATCGCAGCTACAGGGAAATCTTCTCCAACTTATATTTATCCAAAACTTATAAACAACATGTTTGGAACAAAATTCGAGATTATTACGGGTTATAAAGGTGTTGGCGGTTTAAACCAAGCGATGGAACAGGGAGAAGTAATGGGGCGTGGCGCTTCATGGTTAAGCGTTATAACGAAAGCACCTCATTATATCACTAAAAGCTTAATTAAGCCAATTATAGCGGACGGTTTTGTTAGGGACCCAAGTTTACCAAATACCCCGACTTTTATTGAGTTAGCGAAAAATGCTGAACAGAAAAAGATATTTGAGTTGGTAGCAATATCCTCAACTTTTGGTAGATCTTTCTTTTATCCAGCTGGAGTTCCAGCTGATCGAATTAAAATAATGAGAGATGCATTTGATAATACTATGAAAGATAAGGCATTCATTGCTCAAATGAAAAAGCAGAAGTTACCATTAAATCCAATGAACCATGTTGAATTAGCTGGATTAATAGAAAAGGTTAAAAATTCAGATCCAGCGACTTTAGCCTCGGCGAGAAAAGTTATGGGTGTTAAATCCAAGAAAAAATAAAGAACTTTGACTAAAAAAACAATTAGTAATTACGAGGTGAAATTATTCACCTCGTTTTTTTTTAAAGTTTTACAAATCAACTTTATTTCAAATACTAAATCTCGGCAAGCTGGAGGGAGTCCCCCTAATTCTCGCGTCGTTAACTGCATTGGAAGAGAGAAACTCTCGTCAGTGAGGTCTAAAATTTTTAAGGTCATAGAGTCTGAATTTGAGTCAATTCTATTTCTCGGAAGTAAGCTTATCAAATCTCTTTGCTTTAGAAAATTGATGCATAATTCTTGAGGAGCCATTCTAATTGGCCCTTTGGGTGGCATAAGACCTTTTTGAATAAATTTCTTATTAAACTGGTAATTTACTCGGCCCTGGGAAGGAGGTAAAATCCAGTCGTGCTTCGATAGTGTCTCCAGCGTTACTGTTTGCATGTCTGCTAATGGATGATCTTGCCGTACAACCGGAACCAATTCAGTTTCCGATAATTTTTCAGTTACTAAACCAGAAGGTGTTGGTCCATCTAATTCAGAAGGTCCTAATATTAAATCTATTTCACCTTTGATGAGTTTATTGGCTAATACCTCATATTCATTTTCTTCGATAACTATGTGCGTTTTTGGGCGTTTATCTAGGAGGCAATTTATGGCTAGATTACCAACGCTAAAACCCTCAAAAGGCCCGAGTCCTAGATTGATTTGGCCCTCTTGGAAGCCATCTAATTCATTTAATTGCTCTTCCGCAAAACGAATATTAAATTCAATCGTTTTTCCATACTTTACTATTACTTTACCCTGTTCCGTGAGTTCAACACCTCGTGGTCCTCGATTAATGAGTTTAACTTGTAAAATCTCTTCAGCGGAACGGACATTCCTCGATAGAGCTGGTTGAGAAATAGCTAATACTTCTGATGCTTTTCTTATACTGCCAGTTTCAGATATTATAATAAGTTGTCTAAAATGTGAGAGTTTTAATTTATTGATTGCATTATTCATTCTAGTTGCCATTAAAATGGTGACTTTGCTCTATGGATTAAGGGTATACCAAAAAAGTTAAAAGTTCTAATAAGAATTTAGAAATTCATCATAGAATTTACCATAAAATCAATATTAGACTAGAATCTTAGGATTTTTTAGCTATAACAAAATGTAATCACATGGTCTAAAAAGGTAAGTTACATCATTCATCCTTTACATTATATTCAAAAGATATTTCGAGATCCTTCGTTGGGGGGGGGATAACCAAGCAAACCTTGCAGTAAACTATAGAACTGCAAGGTTTGATTCACAGAGGAAAATTATTAATGGATAAGTTGGTTGCGACGTCATTAGATGATGCTTTAATGGACAAAGAAGAGATTCCAACACGCGATATATTAATCCAACGAGCGCGTGCAATGTGGCCTAGTTTGTTAGAGCGTTCGGAAGAATGTGAAAAGAATAGGCGTGTTTCAGACGAGACTATTAGCGACTTTAGGAATGCAGGTTTTTTTAGAATGGGCGTTCCAAAAAAATATGGTGGCTTCGAAATGGACTATGATGCTCTATGCGAAGTTATCATGGAGTTGGCATTTGTTTGTGGATCGAGCGCGTGGAACTTGGCAGTACTTGGAGAACACGCTTATACTTTGACAAATTCTAAGCAGGAAATTTTAGATGAATTGTGGGGCGATGACCCTAATGTATTGATCGCCACTGGAAACGATCCAAAGGCAACGCTTGAACCCGTTGATGGTGGTTATGTTTTTAATGCTAGAACTAGCTTTTCCAGTGGTTGTGACCATGTCGACTGGTGGATTTCGCGGGGAACAGATACGAAGACAGGTAAACAGGTTGGTGTGTTTATCCCCAAACAAGATAATGTAAAGATAATTGAGGATTCTTGGAATATGAGCGGCCTTGGCGGCTCTGGTAGTAAAGATATCGAATTTAAGAATGTTTTTGTTCCAATAGATTACGTTCGGGGTGCTCCAAAAGGCCCTGAGTGGGGAGGAAAGGAAGCTCAAGTTACAAATCCAGCAACCTACAGATTATCTCAATTGTCCACAAAGCCATTTACATTGGCTTCGGTCTCAGTTGGAATCGCGGGTGGTGTTTTAAAGGCATTTACTGAAAGAATGTTGGAACGCAAGGCACGTTATGGGGGTGACTTATCAGAAAAGCAGAATATCCACCTGAGGATTGCAGAATCGGCGGCGGAGTATGACGCTGCTCGAAAAATTTTATTGTCGGATATACAGGAATCTCTCGATATCTTGAGAACTCAGGATGATATACCAAACGAAATGCATCAACGTAACCGGCGAGATATGGCATTTTGTCCGCGTTTGGCTCAAGCCTCGGTTGATCGTTTGTTCTATGCAACCGGTGCAGGGGGATTGTCTTTGGATAATAACTTACAGCGCCAATTTAGAGATGTTCACGCCGCTGGAGCTCAGCTCTTTCTAAACTGGGATATCAATGCTACTGCTTATGGGAGAGCTAAACTTGGTCTGGAAGTTGGAGGCCCGGTAATATAATAAAATTCAAGAAATTAATATAAGGTATAATGAAATAAATAGATTATATTTTATTTTCAAAAAATTTTAAGGGGGGAAGTATAATGAAATATTCATCGTACAATTTTGTGTTTGTAGCAATCTTGGCGGCAGCCTTTTTTGTTTCTAATTTTGTTACCAATAACTCGTTGAACGCCGCACCAAAAAAAGGTGGAAAGCTGAGAATAGCTATTCTTGCTGATATAGGTGGCTTTGATAGCCTTAAAATTCCTATTACAGGCCGTCAGCGAGCATTCGTAATGCAGGCAATACATGAAAACCTGTTCGACTTCGATCCTTATACGTCGAAAATTATTCCTAGATTAGGTTTAAAGGCTGAGTCATTTGAAGATACAAAACGGTGGCGAATTACTTTGCGTAAAGGCGTAAAATTCTCCAATGGCGAAGAATTGACGGCAACTGATTATAAGGCCCATATAGATCGATTGCTGGGATCAAAGTTTAAAGCACGATTTGTTGGTGCTCTAGGCCCCAGATTAAACCGAGTAGAGGCGCCAGACAAATATATTATTGATTTCATTTTTTCCGAACCAAGCCCCGGCTGGAAAACTATTATGACAGTCAATAATCTACTCTGGTGGGTTAGGCCAAAAAGCTACTTAGAAGCAAATAAAACTAAGAAAACCTTTAACAGAAATACGGTTGGAGTTGGACCATATATGTTAAAGAAATGGAGGAGAAGCAGCAGTATTGTGCTCGAAAAGAATCCTTATTACTGGGACAAAGAAAATCAGCATGTTGATGAAATTCACTTTAAAATTATTAATAAGCAAATCAGCAGGTATCAGTCATTACAAGCGGGGCAATCAGATTATATTTGGATACCTCCTTTTCTATCGAAACGAGCTCGAAAAGATCAACGTTTGAAAGTGACAACATCTGTTCAATGGTTTGGTGGACTTGGAATTGCCTTCAAACACTCGGTCGCGCCTTTTAATGACTTGCGCGTTCGGAAGGCACTTCTTCATGCCTTGGATCGCGATAAATTGAATGCTGTGTTAAAGAAAGGCAAGGGTAAGGCGCCTAATAGCATGTATCCTAAAGGCCATCCTTGGGAATGTAAGAATGTGAAGTGGCCAGAATATAATCCAGAAAAAGCTAGGGCATTGCTTAAAGAATACGGTAAACCAATAAAATTTACCCTAAATATGGTTGGCTTAAAAGATTTACTTAGGGTCGCTGAAGCACATCAAGCCTATTGGAAAGAGGTTGGTGTTGAAGTAACTATCAAACCTGGCCCACGAGGGCCGCAATGGGGCAGGGCCGTTCAATCTGGGAAATTCGACGTATGGTGGGAGAACTATGGAGATACGACCGACCCTAGCCTTGTTGGAATGATAATGCATTCAAAACATAAGGGAAACAGATATAAAATCAAAAACGCTAAAGTTGATGCGGCTATTGCAAATGTTAAAGCAGCACGAGGCAGGGACGCGCGTCTCAAAGCATCCTGCGATTTCCAACAAGTTATCGCTGATCAAGCACTTTTCAATATCTGGGAACAGGGAAAGGTTAATTTGGCCTATTTGCCATATGTGAAAAATGTTATCCCTGCCAATAATATTTGGCCAAAGTATCAGCGTGTTTGGTTAGATAAATAGGAAAATACAGGTAAGTGTGAGTATTTTAGACTTTTAAGCTCACTCTTTCCTGTTGTTGCAATTTTAATGGCTTATCTCAGACTCAGGATTTTACGCCTTGTTCCAGTGTTCTTTATTGTAACATTTGCAAGTTTTTCGCTACTTAATATTTTACCGGGTGATGTAGCTGACGCTATTTTAGGGGGTGGCGCTGAATTTGCGGATAATCCCGAGGGGCTTCTAGAGGCTAGGCTAGAAATTCGCGAGGAATTGGGCCTTGATAGGCCGATTATAGAAAGATATTTTTTATGGCTCAGTAATCTTCTTCAGGGAGATTTCGGGGAGTCGCAGATCCAGTTGGTGCCGGTTTGGGAATTGATTCTAGAGAGGCTACCTGTAACCTTAGAACTTTTGATTTTATCCCAATTTTTGGCAATTTTAATTGCCATTCCATTGGGTATTTATTCAGCCTTAAAAGCCGATAAAACTGCTGATAGAATTATTGGAACGGTTGTTTTTGGTATTGTCGCAATGCCGCCCTTTCTTTTAGCAATATTGTTCGTCTTCTTTTTTGCTGTAACTTTACAATTTTTACCCGCTAGTGGTTATATTCCAATTGACGAAAATCTCTCTGAAAATCTAAGTTATTTTATTTTACCAGCGATAACCATCGGCGTTTTGGAGGTTCCAGTATTATTGCGTGTTCTACGTGTGGACCTTATTGCAACCTTGCAGGAAGATTTTATAGCTAACGCTCGGGCAAAAGGTTTTTCACGCATGTATATTCTTTTTAATCATGCCTTGAGACCATCTTCTTTTACATTAGTAACCATGTTGGGTCTTCAATTTGGATTTTTAATAAGTGGAACCGTAATTATAGAGGATATATTTGCATTACCTGGAATGGGTAAGTTAATCTTGGAGTCAATTGATAACCGAGACGCAATGTTGCTGCAGGGGGCAGTAACGATTATAGCACTTACATACGTCATAATTAATTTATTAGTTGATATATTATATGGTTTCCTCGATCCCCGGGTTGGGCATTTTGGTCGGGGCAGACATGATTAATTCAAGTTTTAGAAAGACCAAGAAATCTGGGAATCGTAAATTGGGTAAAGTTTTTTGGATTGCGGTTGGCTGGTTATCAGTCATAATTTTTTGCGCATCTTTTGCTAGTTTGTTGCCATTTCAAGACCCTCTTAAAACAAATTTATCAAATACTTTTAAGCCAATCTTTGCGATAGGACACCTCCTCGGTACTGATCCTGTGGGTAGAGATATGCTGAGTAGATTGATCTATGGTGCTCAAGTCTCGTTGATCATAGCGTTTACTGCCCCAGTCTTAAGTCTACTCTTAGGCGTTACTCTAGGAATATGTGCTGGTTATTTTAGAGGTAAGGTCGATGCAACGATTGGCATTCTTGTCGATTCTATTTTAGCATTCCCAAATATTATAGCAATTATAGCAATTTTATATTTCTTAGGGCCAACTCTTCTTAATATGATACTTGTTCTAGGTTTTTTTGGTATGGTTGCGGATTTAAGGGTCGCGCGCGCAAATACCATATTGTATTCTGAACGTGAGTTTGTGCTTACAGCCCGGGCCCTAGGGGCATCAAATATAAGAATAATGGTTAAGGAATTATTGCCTAATGTCATTATTCCTGTACTCGCATTGGCCGTAATTGGAATGTCTAGGGTTATAGTAATCGAGGGGATCTTATCTTTTCTAGGAGTTGGACTGCCGCCTCCCGAGCCAACGTGGGGGAAAATGATATCCGAAGGATACGTGGAAATGGCATCGTCTCCGCACATAACCTTTTTGCCTGCAGCTGCGATGTTTTTTACGATTTTGAGCTTTAATCTTATCGGAGATAGGCTAAGAACACTTACAAACGCGCGTACAGGCCAAATATAAGATCTTTTAACAACTGAAGTATTAAAACCAGTCTTGCAAGAGAAACCTACGGATTATATGTTAAAATCAACATGCCCAATAATATAAAAATAAGAATGTGGAGAACAAATGTTAGTACTTAAGCATGGCGTTACATTTCATGATAAAGAGAGAGCAACCCCCGGATTTACCTTATATTCCCGAAATGGATCAAAGCAAGTTTGGCTTATCGATATGGATGGGGAAGTTGTTCATGAATGGAAGACGGGGGGTGGTTCAACTCATTGTAATTATTTGAGACCTAACGGAAATTTATTTATATGCGAGCGTATACCTGAGGGGCCAGCTGTTAAGTCAGGAAAAGGCGGGCGCATGAGAGAATATGATTGGGATGGTAATGTCGTATGGGAACATATAGACGATCATCAGCATCACGATGGACGCCGTTTAGAAAATGGCAATGCTGTCTATATAGCGTGGCATGAATTTAATGCTGATGAGATTAAGCAAGTAAAAGGTGGTCAACCTAATACAGAAAAAGATGGTAGGATTTGGGGGGATGTTATTCGTGAAGTAAATAGCAATGGCGAGACCGTATGGGAATATATAAATAATTCCCCGGAGTTTCTCGATAAGTACGAAATAAAACCGCTGTCCCCACGCTATGAATACGGTCATGCTAATACAATCTCCCCTATGGCTAATGGCGACTATCTGGTGAGTTATCGGGTTTTTAATCTTTTAGTTATCATTGATAGACAGTCGGGAAAGCTTAAATGGGAATATCAGAACCAAGAACTTGGCGGTCAGCATGATTGTCAAGAGCTTGAGAATGGAAATATTTTAGTTTTTGCAAATGGTCATAATGTTTTCAGAGAAGGCCCGGAATTCAGCCAAGTCTGGGAGATTGATCGTAAATCGAAGGAAATAGTCTGGAGGTATCACCCAAAGCAAAACCCACTTACATTCTGGAGCCCTCATATCAGCGGTTGTCAAAGACTATCTAGTGGAAATACACTTATCGCCGAGGGAGGAAAGGGGTGTATTTTCGAAGTTACACCTGAATGTGAGGTGGTATGGGAATATATAAATCCATTTTACGGTCCCCATGGGGAAATTAAAGACGGGGAAATAAATTGGGTATTTCGCGCAAAACGATATGCCTCTAACTCGCCTGAAATAGCTGGTAGAGTTTGATTGGGTTTAAAGCTCTAATGCGCCAATATTTGGCTTAAAAATAGCTTTGTTCTATCGTGTTTGGGCTCATTAAAAAATTTATCCGGTTTATTCTCTTCGACGATTTGTCCCTCATCCATAAATATGACTCGATCAGCAACCGTCTTTGCAAATCCCATTTCATGGGTTACGCAAAGCATGGTCATACCTGTTTCAGCTAATTCAACCATTGTGTCTAACACTTCTTTAATCATTTCTGGGTCTAGAGCTGAAGTGGGCTCGTCAAAAAGGAGTATTTTAGGATTCATGCACAAGGAGCGAGCAATCGCTACCCTTTGTTGTTGCCCACCAGATAATTGTCCTGGGTACTTATTAGCTTGTTCAGGTATTTTTACTCGTTCAAGGTATTTCATCGCTAAAGCTTCAGCTTCAGCTTTTGGTGTTTTACGAACCCAAATTAGTGCTAGAGTGCAATTCTCAAGGGCAGTAAGGTGTGGAAATAAATTGAACGATTGGAAAACCATGCCTACCTCACTCCGAACCGCATCAATATTTTTTAAATCATGGCTAAGTTCGGTTCCGTTGACCAATATTTTTCCTTCTTGGTGCTCTTCAAGCCTATTTATGCATCGGATAAGCGTTGATTTTCCGCTTCCCGACGGGCCACAAATAATAATTTTTTCCCCTTGCGAAACGACAAGATCTATATCCTGTAAAACGTGAAAATTACCAAACCACTTATTTAGTCCGTTAATTTCGATTACATTTTTAGCATCTCTTGATAAATTGACTGAATTATCTATCATATTCCAAATCCTAATCGTGATCCGTATCTAGCCGCTTTTCTAAATTTATAGAGTATCTCGATATTGAAAAACATACTATAAAGAAAAATATCGCGGCAATTAAAAAGGTTTCGTAATCCACTTTTCCCATCCAGTCGGGATTGGTTTGTAAAACACGGGCCTGTCCTAAAATATCAAACAGTCCTATAATTATAACCAAAGTTGTATCTTTAAATAATCCTATGAATGTATTAACTATGCCGGGGATTGAGATTTTTAGGGCTTGCGGCAATATTATTAATCGCATTGATTGCCAATAGCTCAACCCCATAGCTTTGCCTGCCTCATATTGTCCATTGGGTATCGCTTGAAGGCCACCCCTAATTACTTCTGCCATATAAGCTGATGCAAAAAGTGTAATCATGATCATGACACGCACAAGTTGATCGAGAGTAACATTTGGTGGTAGAAATAATTGAAGGATGATAACTGCGACAAATAATAAAGTAATCAGCGGTACGCCTCTAATAAATTCTATAAAGGAAACAGAGAGTATTCTGATAGCTGGAAGCTTTGAACGTCGTCCCAACGCTAATAAAATTCCGATGGGGAGGGATAGGACTATGCCAGATATTCCCGCGACGAGGTTAAGCATAAACCCGCCAAATTTGTCGGTTGTTATACCTTCAAGGCCTATTCCACCGATAAGTAAAAAAGTAGCTAGAAAAGGATATGTGAGAGAAAACCAGCGTCCTTGTCTGGAAAAGGGTAATTTATCAAAAAGTACGTAGGCCAATGCTGGAAGAAGTAGTATAATCGCGAGGTTTACTCTCCAGTAGGAATCTGGGGGATAAAAGCCATATAAGAACTGATAGATGCGCTGATCTAACCAAGCCCAACATGCTCCCTCCGTGGTACATTCTCGACCTGAATCGCCAGTAAAGTCAGCATTAAAGATTGTCCAGTCCAATAAAGGTGGAACTATCAGCCATAGTATATAGCAAGATATTAATGTTAAACAGGTGTTTACAGGTCCCCCGAGAAGATTAGAACGTATCCAGCCTATTATCCCAACCGTATTGGCAGGAGGAGGCCTGCTTTTGTTTGATCCAGCGTAATTTAGGTCAGGTGTATCCATTATCTTTCAATCAAATTTATTTTTTTATTGTACCAGTTCATAAATGCTGAAGTAGCCAAGCTTAGGGTAAGGTAAAATAACATGAAAATTGATATAACTTCTAAGACCCGACCACTTTGATTGAGCACAGTATCTCCGATCGAAACAATATCTTGATAACCGATAGCAACGGCTAAAGAGGAATTCTTCGTAAGGTTAAGATACTGACTGGTAAGAGGCGGGATGATAACCCTTAGAGCTTGTGGCAAGATAATTTTCCTCATTGTGATATTTTGTTTCAATCCAAGTGCTCGAGCTGCTTCTTTTTGCCCAGCTGAGACTGATGATATTCCTGCCCTTACAATTTCAGATATAAACGCTGCTGTATATGTCGACAAAGCCAACCATAATGCTACAAATTCGGGCGTCACGTTAAAACCCCCGCGTAAGTTGAATTTACTTCTTACCGGGGTTTCAAATCCGATAGGTTGGCCAAGCATAAAAAATATAATCACGGGTAGAAAAATAATGAGTGCTGGTGCGATAATCCATATTGGTAGGGTTTGTCCGGTTACTTCCTGACGTTTAAATGACCATCTTCTAATTATTAAGCTAAGGGCTATAGCGATAATAAAGGCAGCCAAAACCCAAAACGAGCCCTCTTCATAAATTGGCGAGGGAAGCCTGATGCCTCGATTACTTAAAAATATTGAGTCGCCGATTGACAGGCTATCGCGAACTTTTGGCAGGGCTAGCAAAATTACCCACCAAAAAATTATCTGCAAAAGAACGGGTACGTTCCGAATAAACTCAACATAGATGCCAACTAAACGACTTATCAAAAAATTACGAGATAGTCTTAAAATTCCTGCAATAAAACCTATGATAGTAGAGGCAAAAATACCTAAGATTGCTACAACAATTGTATTTAAACCTCCAACTATTATTGCTCTTCCATAAGTCGAAGTTGATGAATATTCAATTAATCGCTGGTTAATATCAAAGGAGGCTGTATCAAATATAAAATCATATCCTGATGCCATTCCAGCGGTTTTTAAATTTTGAATTGTATTTGAGATTATAAATGCGACTAAAATACAAAGTGCTAATATTAATAGAAACTGAAATATTAGTCCTCGCCAACGCTCATCAGTCCAAAGTTGTATTAACCGAAAGCTTTTCTTTATGGACGGGTCTCGATTTTGGGCCAAATTCTGATCCCTAAAGCTACAAAAATAATATCCCGTCTGAGATTAATAACGGTCAGACGGGATATAATAAAGTTTAGAGTCTAGCGAACAGGTGGAGCATAGAGAATGCCACCTTTGTTGTAGAGAGCATTTTGTCCACGAGCTAAACCTAGAGGTGTATTTTTACCAATATATTTTTCGAAAATTTCTGCATAGTTACCATTTGCAGAAATTGCGCGCATAGCCCATTTAGGATCTAGTCCTAACCATTTTGCTATGGAGCCTTCAGTACCAAGAAGTCGATTGATTTCTGGGTTCTTAGTTCCGCTCGACATAGTGGCTACATTCGCTTTAGTAATGCCCAATTCTTCTCCAACAATTAGGGCATTGAGAACCCAACGGCCAATATCAGCCCATTGGTCATCACCTTGACGCACGAGTGGCCCCAGTGGCTCTTTAGAAATAATCTCTGGAAATACCATATGCTTGTCAGCATCTTTAAATGTACTTTTTGTTGCTGCTAATCCAGATGCATCGGTTGTGTATACGTCACATCGCTCTGCAAGGTAACCCGCTCTTGCTTCTGAGTTTGTCTCGATTGGAACTGGCTCATATTTAATATTGTTGGCTCGAAAGAAATCGGCAAGATTTAATTCCGTTGTCGTTCCAGTTTGAATACAAACAGAAGCGCCATCAAGTTCTTTGGCACTTTTCACACCAAGTGATTTTCTTCCGATAAAACCTTGGCCATCATAGTAATTAACTCCGAGGAATGTAAAGCCAAGCTCTACGTCGCGTTGTAGTGTCCAAGTTGTGTTACGTGACAATACGTCAATTTCACCTGAAGCGAGAGTTGGAAAACGAGTTTTTCCCGTTAAATTTTTGTATTTTACTTTGCTTGGATCACCAAGAACAGCTGCCGCAAGAGCTTGACAGAATGCAACGTCAAAGCCCTGCCAATTACCTTTATCATCTGTGTAAGCAAAACCAGGCAATCCAGTATTAATGCCACAATTAAGATGGCCACGTTTTTTTACATCATCTAATGTGCCAGCATTTGTTACAGAACTCTCTTTATCCTTTGCCGCTTTTGGATCAATACCGCCATCACACGCAGCTAGCGCTATAGTTGCTGAGGCAACTATTGCAACTAAAAATTTATTCTTCATAATTATCTCCATAAGGTGTTTAAGTTATTTTATTTTCTAATCTTTTTGAATTATGTAAGTAATTCCATTCACCGGAGTGTATATTTGTTATTTCGTTTCGTAAAGTTGTATGACGTTTATTTAAACAAGTTTATCTAATATACGAGATGTTTATTGCACCCACAACTTTGGGTAGTATAAATGATAGGAAGAAATTCAATTCTTTATTGATATAATAATATTTAATGAGAAAATTTTTTTTTATTTGTAAATAATTTATAGAATCTGTTATGACTTTAGCCTACTTGAATTTATAATTGGGATATCTCAATGGACCAGCTCATGCGAGAAAATCTACCTGAAATTTCAGAAGACATTACGATAAAGAAAAGTACGTGTAGAAATTGTCACGGTGGTTGTGGAGTTCTCTTACATATTGAAAATGAAAAAATCATAAAGATTGAAGGTGATCCCGAACACCCTATGAATAAGGGTGCACTTTGCCCCATGGGAGCCTCAGCTTTAGAGCAAATTTACAACCCAAAACGTTTAAAATATCCCATGCGTAGAGTGGGGGAGCGTGGCGAAGGGAAATGGGAACGTATAACCTGGGATGAAGCCTACGATGAAATAGTTGCAAAAATAAAAGAAACCCAAGCTGAATATGGGGATGAAAGTATATGGGTCGGAACAGGAACAGGCAGGCATCATTTTGCTTATGTTTCAAGGTTCGCCAATGCAATTGGTACTCCAAATTGGTGTGAGCCGGGGACTGCTCAATGTTTTCGCCCTCGGGTTCACGGTAGCGTTCTAACGATGGGACAGTTGCCGGTTTGTGTTTATACAAATGAGGAAATGCCTGAACTAATACTTTTCTGGGGACATAATCCCTTATACTCAAGCCCTGATGGAGAAATGGGTTTTGGAGTGAAAGAAGCTTTGGCTCGAAAGCCAAAAACTATCGTGGTAGATCCAAGAGAAACTATGTTAGCTCGAAAAGCTGATATTTGGTTGCAACTTCGGCCTGGGACCGATGATGCTTTGGCTCTTGCGATGCTTAACGTGATTATAGAAGAGGATTTGTATGATCATGATTTTGTGAAGGAGTGGACGCATGGTTTTGATGCATTAGCTGAACGCGTTAAAAAGTATACACCTGAGTGGGCTGCTCCTATTACTTGGTGCAAAGCTGATCAAATTAGGCAAGCAGCTCGACTTTATGCCACAGTTAAGCCGTCTATGTTAGAGTGGGGTTGCGCGATTGAGCATACTCCAGCATGTTTTCAGACCGTCCGGGCACTTCTGTGTCTTCCTTCAATAACCGGTAACATAGATCACCCAGGAAGTTGGGCATTTGGCATGACGCCAATACCACCATTTCCTCAGCTATTTGATAAGATGCCTAAAGAGCAGCAAAAAAAACGTCTAGGCTATGAAAATTTTAAGGTTTTGAGTGGTGAACTTGCTCAATTACCCTCTGCCCACATTCCAACTTTATTTGAGGCAATACGTTCGGGAAAACCCTATCCTGTGAGAGCAGGGCTTATTTTTGGAAATAATGCTCTGTCCACCTATGGAGAGGTTGAACTCGTTTATGAGACTTTAAAATCACTTGACTACCTAATGGTTGCTGAACTGTACATGACGCCTACAGCAGAGTTAGCAGACTTAATTCTGCCTGTTTCGACGTGGGCAGAAGTTGACGCAGTTGTGGCGACGCCATTTTATGCGCAAAATGTCATAGCAGTTCAACAGAAGGCCATACAATATGGCGAGTGTATTCAAGATGAGGTAATTATGACTGAAATTTGCCGTCGTCTTGGTGTTGAACATTGTACTGAAGACCCTGAACAAGTTTATGATTATTTGTTAGGTGATCAACTCGGTATGAATTTTCGGGAGTTAAAAGAAAAAGGTTGGGTTCAGCCGGAGTTTAAATATCATAAATATAAAGAGAAAGGTTTTAAAACGCCGACGGGGAAGATTGAACTTTATTCTACTCTGCTCGAAGGAGAGGGTATAGATCCATTGCCATATTTTGAGGAACCCCCAGAGAGTCCTTATAGTACGCCTGAGCTTGCGAAAGAATACCCCTTTATCTTAATCACCGGGGCGCGTATTCCTATGTTTTTTCAGTCTGAGTTCCGACAGATGCCCACTTTAAGGAAGGGGCGGCCGGAGCCCGAGTGTGAATTACACCCAGATACCGCAGAAGCTCTTGGCGTTAAAGCGGGTGAGTGGGTGTCTATTGAAACCGAACGTGGGCGCTGCCGGCAGAAAGTGAAGGTTTTTAAGGGCATAGATCCAAATGTTGTTCATGCTCAACATGGTTGGTGGTTTCCTGAAGAAGACAGTCCAGATCATGGAAATTGGCGATCTAATGCGAATACTCTGACGAGTATGCAGCCGCCATACTGCTCGGCTATGGGAACATATCAATTACGCGCTTTGTTATGTAAGGTTATTCCTTTAGCAGAATCAGAGGAGCCTTGGCGGCCTGACCTTCCAGAACGTTTTGAGTCAAACGTTAGTGATATTCAGGAATGGAATTGCTGATTCCGCTAAATTGCAACTAGGGTTATCTAATTTATTATTCGAATAGATCGCGCTGATTTTCAATATAAGGCTTTGGTAATTCTGGGAGTTCTTTTATATCAAATTGATCAACCTCGAATGGTATTAAAATCTCTGAATATTGTCTTAAAGAGAGAGATTTAGATAGCCATTCTTGAGTTGAAAGATCGTTTAAAATTACCGGCATTCGGTTATGTATATGTTTAATTGAGTCATGCGGTGCGCAGGTTATTATAGTAAAGTCTTTGTTATTATGAAGTCCAGCAAAACCAAATATATTTTTTTTATCCAATTTAATTTCTGTTTTAATTTTAGACTTACCAGCTTTCCTCCATTCATAGTAAGAAGTTGCAGGAATTATGCATCTATTAGTAACTAATGGATTAAAGAATGCTTTTTTGAGAAGTGTTTCTGCTCTCGCATTAATCATTAGTTTTGACCCCCAGCCTGTTTGGAGACCCCATTTAAGTGAAGTTATGGTATTGCTTGTCGTTATTGCTGGTGCTGTATCAGTTGGCCTAACTAATGGCTTACCGATTGTGAGATTGTGTTTATTACGGCTCGCTAAAACATTAAATTTGAGAGCAACTTTTTCTATTGTTGAATTTATCTGAAATTGTGAGCACATATGCTAATTTGTTTATTAATATTTTTATACTGGCAAATTTTTCTAATTTGTCTTACACGTTAAACATGAAAATTGAAAGGAAAACAGTTGTAGTTACTGGAGCTAGTCGGGGGATTGGTTACGCTACGGCATCATTATTCATAGCTCGTGGCTGGGAAGTTATTTCCTGTGCTCGAAATCCTATAGCCCAGATAGACGGCTTTGATCCTAAATTAATAACACATATTATAGCAGATCTTACAGATACCGATAGCTTGGATAACTTTATAAAAGAAGTAAATTCCTTGTTAGAGGGAAGGCCTCTATCCGCTTTGGTTAATAATGCAGGCATATCCCCTAAGTCACATAACAGTGAGCGTCTTGGGTGCTTAAATGGTGATTTAGATGCGTGGCGGGATGTTTTTGAGCTGAATTTCTTTGTTCCATTAAAATTAGCTAGAGGATTTGCTTCCTCGCTTCATAAAGGTCAAGGCGCTATCGTCAACTTAACCTCAATTGCCGGACATATGATACATCCTTTTGCTGGCTCCGCGTACTCTAGTTCCAAGGCAGCTCTTTCAGCACTTACTAGAGAGATGGCAAATGAATTTGCGGCTTTAAATGTTAGAGTAAATGCTGTTGCCCCCGGTGAAATCTCGACCGAAATGATTCAGCCTGAATATGAAATGCTCATTCCTAGAATACCCTTAAATCGAATGGGTACGCCAGACGATGTGGCTCGTTCAATTTTTTATTTATGCTCCGAGGATTCAAGCTATGTAACCGGATCAGAAATATGGGTAACTGGTGGCCAGCATATGTCCTAGTTGTAAACTTCACGAAAGAAAATAGTAAAAATTGGCTTCGTCTTTAAACTTACTTTCCCTCAATTTTACTCTTAAAGTTTCTAAGCCACTCAAGCCTCATTCCCAATCTCTTGATTTCTTGCTCCAGCCATCCAATAAGGTGTTCATGATGATTCTTTTGATATGAATATAAATCCTCGAAGCGAGCAAGTTCAGCTTCAGAGGTTTCTTTCATAATATCTATTTGCTCGAGCTGCTCATCAATATTTAAATGATGAAAAAAATGAAACTTTAGGGCGACAATAAGTTGATTTAATTCATTATGTCCGGATCTAATATTCGAGTTTAAAAGTTCACGCATTACACTAATGCCATTTTCGGTAATTAATAAATTGGGATTAAAGGGCTCGGTATCTTGGTTTTCTTCGATTAAACCCTCGAATTTGAGAAGTTCAATAGAGTCGCC